>DATBYI010000615.1:0-6880 GCA_036513815.1 Solirubrobacteraceae bacterium | reverse complement strand
GACGTCGACCCGCTGGCGTTCGTGCCAGTCGGACGGGCCGGTCTGCGCCGCTTCATCGAGGGCTACGTCGACGCCGGCCTCTCAAAGTTCGTCGTCCGCCCGCTCGCCCCCGTCACCTCGTGGGCGGAGGAGGCCGGGTGGCTGGGCGATGCCATCCTCGACATGCAGACATGACGCGGGGCAGTTACTGATCAGGCAGCGCCCCCCTGCGCGCCGGCGGGGTTAACCGCCGACGGACACTGGGTGCCAACTCACGCGAGTCGTCATCCGGTGGCGTCGTCGACGTCTGGGCGATCGGGCGGCCATCGACCGAAGATAGGAGCGGTCTGAACCAGCCAAAGCTGCACCGCATTGAGACCGGCCGTCGTTATCGAGATTCTTTGCTCGCCATCCTGTTCGTCTTGGCAGCCGACGAGCTGGTCGTCTGAAAGAAGGTGGACGGCCTCGCGCAGATCGTCGCGATCGCAAGCGAGCGCGGCTACCAGTGATTCGAAGAGCTCGCCCGGTTCCGCTAGCGCCACGTCGGGCAGGCCTAGAGCGAGGCGCGCCAGCACCTGAATCTCCAACGGCTCCCGGTTTCCGGTCTTGGTGCGATCAAACGCCATGCGGGTGAGGACAGACGCACCGACAGCTGCCAGGGCGATCGTACGCCCGCGCCACCCGAGCTCTAGGTCGGGTTGTGGCAACAACGGCTGGTTCCCGAGCGGGCTCGGCGTCGGTACCGAAAGGCCACCATAGAAACCCGAGTCCGCGATGGGCGCCGCGCCGACTGTCCGGATGACCTCCTCGCGGATCCTCCTCGGCTCGGTCCCGATGTAGTTGTGTCCCAGGTTGAGCGCCTCATGCAGCGCGGCCTCCAGCACCTTCCTGGCCCGGGGCGTGAACGGGATCTGGCCGGAGGTGACCTGTTCGGCTGATCCAACGATTCGCACCACTTGCGCGCGCACGCGCTCCGCGGTGATGTCAAGCGACTCGAGCACCCGGGCGGCGATCCCATCCTCTTCGCGGAGCAGCCCGAGCAGAATATGCTCGGTCCCGATGTAGTCGTGCTTCAGAGTCCGAGCCTCTTCCTGGGCCAAGACCACTACTTGGCGGGCTTGCTCTGTAAATCGCTCAAACATGTGGCTTACAGTACGTCGGCGCGGACGCAATCACACCTTTGCGGCAGGCGAGCCAGAAGCTAAATCGGCTGTCGGGCCGGAAGCGTGGCGTGACACATCCATCAAGCTGGGTGGAGAGCACGTCCAGTTCCGTCACTTGAGAGGTCAGTATGGGTGGACGGCCTTCCGCGAGCTGGCGTCGATATGGATCTACGTCGAGGGCCTCCGTGTCGCTCCCTCCGAGCTGTGCCATACCTGGATACGTGACCTGGCGCCCTATATCGAAGGGACGAAGAGTCTCGAGACCTAGGCGGGTCGCCGACGCCTACGAACGGCACTGCCGACGCGTAGGGGTGCAGGCGCGGGTAGAGGACATCCGCTCGAACGCCACGGCCGCGTATCGGCAGGCGCTTGTCCAGCTCTCGCGACCCCCACGTCGTCAAGCAACAAAAACCCCGCCGTGGGCGGGGCCTTCGTGGAATCGGGGAGACAGGATTTGAACCTGCGACCGCCCGGCCCCCAGCCGGGTGCGCTACCAGACTGCGCTACTCCCCGTGATCTGCGCCGATTCTACGCCGAACCTCAGAGCGGGCGACGGGGGTCGAACCCGTTCTTAGAGCTTGGAAGGCTCCCGTGCAACCGTTGACACCTCGCCCGCGGGGAGGCAGATGGTAGCCGGGCGCGTTCCTAGGCGGCCGGTCGGCGTGCTTCGGTGGGGACCTCGCCGTCCTTTGTGAGGTCGGCCGGCGGCCACGGCCCGCTCCAATTGTCGAGCGCGCCGTCGAGCGTCACGACCGATCCGCTCAGCGCGTGGCCCAGCGGCGAGGCGAGGAGCGCGATCAGCCAGCCGTACTCCTCAAGGGAGCCCAGCCGCTGCAGGGGGACGGTGGCGGCCGCGCTCCGCCACAGCTCAGCCGGGTACTTCCGGAGGGACTCCGTGTCGAACCGGCCAAGCGCCACCGCGATCACGCTGACGCCATGGCCACGGTAGTCAGAAGCGAACTGGCGCGTGATCGCCTCAACGGCGGCCCGCGCCGCTCCCGTGTGAGCCATGGCGGGGAAGCCCTGATGTGGCGAGACCGTCACGTTCACGATCGTGCCGCCGCCAGCGGCGCGCATGGCCAGCTCATAGGCCGCCTCGCACATCGCGAGCGTCCCGTCCACGTTCAGGCGGTGCACGGCGTGCCAGCCCTTGGTCGTGAGCCCCTCGGCCGGGACCATGTACTGGCCGCCGGCGTTGTTGAGCAAGAGATCGAGGCGCCCGAACCGCTCGAGCGCGGTCGCGACGATCAGTTCCGCGCCGGCGCGTTCGCGGATGTCGCCCGCCACCCACGTGCAGCCCTCCCCCACCTCGGCCGCGGCCGCTTCGAGAACGTCGGCTCGCCGACCCGCGATGACCACCGAGGCGCCGCAGCGCGCGAGCTCCATCGCCGCCGCCTTGCCGAGGTTCGTCCCACCCCCGGTGACGATCGCGACCTGCCCCTCGAGTGCCCCGTCGACGAAGACCCTCGAGGACTCTTTGCTCACTCGCCGAGCACCTTGATGACGAGCCGCTTCGGCCTGCGTCCGTCGAACTCGCAGTAGAAGATCTGCTGCCACGGGCCCAGGTCCAGCTCGCCCTCGGTGACCGGAACGATCACCTGGTGGTGGACGAGCAGGTTCTTCAAATGCGCGTCGCCGTTGTCCTCGCCACCGGCGTGGTGGCGATAGTCACCGGGATCAGGCAGCAGCTCCCGCGCGACCTCGTTGGCCGGCTCGCGCCAGCTCGGTGGCGCGATCTTGTCGAGCCACTCGAGCGTGTCCGCCTGAAGGCCCGGCTCGTCGTCGTTGATCCAGACCGCCGCCGTGATGTGCATCGCGCACACCAGCGCCATGCCCTCGGCGATGCCGGCGTCACGCACGGCCTGCGCCACGTCCTCGGTGATCCGGATGAACTCGCGGCGCTTCTCGGTGTTGAACGTCCTATAGACCGTGTGGGAGTTCACCTCCCGATCGTATAGACGCACCGAGTCGCGGAGCGGGGCGACCGCGTCTAGACTCCGGACCGCAACAGGGGAGTAGCTCAATTTGGCAGAGCACCGGTCTCCAAAACCGGGGGTTGCAGGTTCGAGTCCTGTCTCCCCTGCTGCTTGCCGCCTCCGGGCTCCGCAGTCTGTCCGGCATCGAACGTATGTTCTGGCAATGCCGCGGAGGCGGGACCTCCAGGATGTGCAAGCAGTCGTCCAACTGAAGGCGGATGGCCTGACGGACCGAGAGGTAAGCCTCGTCACGGGAGTCCCGGTCACCACGATTCGGGCGTGGCGGAATCACGGGTTGTCGATAGGAGCGAAGCGGGCGCTGGAGAGAGGAACTTGCCCGCGCTGCCGCTGCGACCCACACGTTTTCTTATCGCTTCCAGCGGAGACGTATGCCTATCTATTCGCCGTGTATCTCGGCGACGGCTATCTCAGACGCTCCGGCAAGTCAACGTGGACGCTACACATCGCCCTCGATGAGGCGTACCCCGGAATCATCGAGACCTGCTGCGACGCAATCGAGCGAATTCGCGGAGGCCATCGTCCGAAGCCAAGAGCCGACTACGCAGGAAATGGTTGCGTTCGCGTGGACCTGACATGGCGCCAGTGGCCGTGTCTCTTCCCTCAGCACGGGCCGGGGCGCAAGCACAGCCGAAGGATCGAGCTGCAGGAGTGGCAGCAGGCAATCGTCGATCAAGCACCCCAGGCCTTTCTCCGCGGCCTAATCCATACCGACGGCTGGCGGGGCGTCAACCGCGTACACGCGAAGGGCAAGGTCTACGAGTATCCCCGGTATCAGTTCTCGAACCGCTCCGAGGACATCCGCAAGCTGTTCACCGACACGTGCGACAAACTCGGCGTCGAATGGCGTCCCTGGACCCGGTACCACGTTTCAGTGGCGAAGCGAGATTCAGTGGCGCTGCTCGACTCGTTCATCGGCCCCAAGACGTGACGCCGACCTCGCTTTGAGGAGGTGCGGGCGGAGGGACTCGAACCCCCACGAGCTAAGCCCACCGGCACCTAAAGCCGGCGCGTCTACCCAATTCCGCCACGCCCGCGCGCGAACCAAGGCGATTTTAGGTTGTCGGGATGCTGGGCCGCGAGGCACCACCAACCGGCGGACCCTCCGGCGCCGGAACCGTCGCACGCCGAGAAGCCAGTTTGTAAGGTGCCCGCCATGCCCCAGCAGCGGACGTTGACGCCGGGCTACACAGTCGTATTTCCCAACCGCGAGAAGGCCGGGAGCAAGGCCATGAAGGCGGTGGTCGCGCTGATCCTGCTCGTCTCGGTGGCGCTGCTCCTGATCGTGACGATCGGCGGCTGGTCGCAGCTCGAGGGGATGAAGCCGCTCAACTTCTTCTTCTGTATCGCGGACCTGATCATCGCGTTCTACGTGTTCGTGCGGTGGTCCCGGGGGATGCTTCCGATCGCGGCGGGACTGGCGATCCTGGTCCTGATGGTGGCGCTCGTGGCCGGCGTAGGTCTGGCGGGAACGAGCTGGTTCGATCGCAGCCACGCGGGGTTCGCCCAGGCTCAGTCGATGTTCGGCGGCAACGGGTTGAGCGCGGACACGCTCGGCGCGGTGACGCTTCTGCTCATTCCGGTCCAGGTCCTCCTGATCCTGTTCGCGCTCAGCGCGTTCGCCCAGGGCTGGAACGTGGAGCAGGAAGTTCCCATCGAGGAGGCCCGCCGGCGCGGCTACAACCCGCCGGAACCCCCGCGGTCGGGCGCTCCCGCCACCGCGTAGCCCCCCGGTCGGGCCCCAACGCCACCGCGCAGCCGACGGCGCCCGAGAAGGACGAACAGTGCGGCGGGTGGGACTCGAACCCACACGTCCCGAAGGACAGTGCCTTTTGAGGGCACCGCGTCAGCCGATTGCGCCACCGCCGCGCTCGCGGCAGTTTAGTGGTGCCGGGCCACCGCCCTCACGCCACGATCAGCGCCACCAGCTCGTCGATCAACCCGGCCGGCGCCGTCACGATCCCCGCCGGATCCTCCTCCGTGGCCGGAAGGTCGCGCACCTCGAGGCCGGCCCGGGACGCGATCAGGCCACCGGCAGCGACATCCCAGGCTTTGACCCCGCGCTCGTAGTAGGCGTCGAACCGGCCGCAGGCGCACCAGCACAGATCGACGGCGGCGACCCCGACGCGACGGATGTCGCGCACCAGCGGCAGGACGTTCAGTAGCACATCGCCCTGCCGAGCCCTGACCGCCGGGTCGTAACCGAACCCGGTCGCGAGGAGGGCGACGCCAAGCGACTGCGCCCGACGTACCCCCTCGATCGGCTCGCCGTTCAGCGTCGACGGGCCTGAGCGCGTCGCCTCGAACCGCTCCTCCCGGCTGGGGTCCAGCACAACGCCGGCGATCGTTCCCGAGGCGTCCTCGCAGGCGATGCTGACGGCGTAGGCTGGAATCCCGAACAGGTAGTTGACCGTGCCGTCGAGCGGATCGACAACCCAGCGAACCGAGCCGCCGGGGGTCTCCCCTCCCTCTTCGGCCAGGATCGAGTCGCCGGGTCGCCGCTCCGCGAGCACGGTGCGGATCGCCTGCTCGGCGGCGAGGTCGGCGTCCGATACCGGGTCCGTCGGTGTGCTCTTCGTCCGCACCCCGCGGGCCTGCTGGCCGAAGCGCCGGCGGAGCTCTTCCGCGGCGGCCTCGGCGGCGTCTCGCGCCACCGCGAGCAACTCCAGCTCGTCGTCGGCGGTCACCCCCCGCTTTCTACCGGATCGGTCGCGCTCACCCCCGCCTCCCCAGAAGCCGAGGAGGAACCGCCTCGTGTGGCGACGCCGGCTTGCGATCATCCGGCGCGATGCGACCGCTCGAGACCACCGGCGGACTCGCGGCGTTCGAGCGGAGGGGTCCCGGCACGGACGCCGAACGACGCGCCGCCCGCTGGCTGGCCGGCGAGCTGATCGCGCAGCGCCACCGGGTCAGGGTCGAGACGTTCTGGTGTCGGCCCAACTGGGCGATGGCGCACGCGTGGCACGTCGCGCTGGCCCTGGTCGGAAGCCTCCTGTCCCCGAGTCACCCCACGTTGGGGGCGATCCTGCTCGCGATCGCGCTCGGATCGGTCGTGATCGACGAGATCACCGGGACCTCGCCGGGTCGCCGCCTGACTCCCGAGCGCGCCAGCCAGAACGTCGTGGCGGGAACCTCGAACGACAGCGCCGAAGCCACCGCCACGAAGACGCCCCTGATCGTGACCGCGAACTACGACGCCGGCCGGACCGCGCTCGTCTATCGCGACGCGTTGCGCCGCCCGACGGCCTACCTCAGGCGCGTCGCCGGCCGCTCCGCCCCCGGCTGGCTCGGCTGGATCTCGATCGCGATCCTGTGGCTTCTGGCGGTTGCGATCGTCCGCGCCAGCGCCCATCACGCGCCGGCAGCGCTCGGCGCGATCCAGCTCGTCCCGACGGTCGCCCTCGTGCTCGCCCTGGCCCTCCTGCTGGAGGCCGCCGCGGCGCCGTACGGCCCGGCCGCCAACGACAACGCAACCGGGACCGCGGTGGCGCTCGCCGTCCTCGATGCACTCAGCCCGAGTACGCCGCCAAACGTCCACCTCGAGCTCGTCCTGGCCGGCGCCGGCGAGGGCGGCGGGATCGGCATCCGCAGGCACCTGCGCGGCCGCCGGCGCGAGCTGAGGCGCGCCAACGCGATCGTGCTCGGGATCGCACCGTCCGGCGCCGGGGAACTCCACTACTGGCGGAGCGACGGCCGGCTGATCCCGCTGGGCTACGGCCGGGCGCTCCGAGAGCTCGCCGCTGC
>DATBYI010000614.1:0-2969 GCA_036513815.1 Solirubrobacteraceae bacterium | reverse complement strand
AGAGCGACGAGGGTCCTGCGATGCATGAGGGCCACCCCTTTCCACGAGGGCTGTTGGCTTTGCGGTCGGAAGCTGGTCTCCTGGCTCTCGGGCCTACCGGTCGCGCCTTCCCAGCTGACTCCACGTCAGCCAGTGGCTTTTTAGAGCGACCGGCGTCCCCGATCACAGTGGCGGGTCCGCGCCGGATTCCAACCGGCTTCCCATCACTACCGACCTCGAACGAGCGTGATCGTACCGCGGGTGGCCGCGGGTCATCCCGTCGGGGGGCGCCGGTAGGTTGGCCGAGCGTGACCAATGGCCTCGACCAACGCCGCTTCGGCGCCGTGTTCGACACGGTTGCCGTCGAATACGACCGCCGCCGCCCGACCTATCCAGACGAGCTCGTCGACCACGCCTGCGCGATCGGCGGCCTCGCGCCCGGCGACCGGGTGCTCGAAATCGGCTGCGGCACGGGTCAACTCACCCGCACCCTCGTGGCACGGGGCTTGGACGTGACCGCGGTCGAACCGGGCGAGAACCTGATCGCGCTCGCCGAGCGCCACGTGGAGGGTCCGGGAAGCGTGCGGTTCGTCAACCGCCGGTTCGAGGACGCCTCGCCGGGCGGCGGATTCGCCATTGCCTTCTCCGCGTCGGCCTTCCATTGGATCGACCCCGACGTGAGCTGGCGCAAGGTCGCGCAGTCGCTTAAGCCGGGCGGCCCGTTGGCGCTCATCCAGTACTGCGGGGTCCGGGACGAGCGGACCGCCGCCGACGATGAGGCGCTGATGGCCGCGCTGGCCCGAGCCGGCCCGGAAATCGCTGCGGACTGGCCCGCGCCCAGAGATCTCGACACATTCCTGGCCGGCGCCGGGGACCGGCGCGAGAACGTCTCGGAGGTCTGGGCATGGGTGGGGTCTCAGCCTGTGGGCCGGGCTTACGCCGCCGCCCTGTTCGACGACGTCGAGGTCGCGGTCGTCCCGGCGTTCCTCGAGCACACCGCCGAGGAGCTGAACGCGCTCATGCGGACCTTGTCGCCCTATCACCGCATGTCGCCGGCCCAGCAGCGGGCGCTCGAACGCGGCAACGCGGCGATCGAGGAGCGGCTCGGCCGGCCCATTCGCTCGACCGTGATCGCGGTACTCCTTACCGCGCGACGCAACGACCGGCACTAGACTCGATCCGGCGATGACGGTCAACCTGACCCGCATCTACACGCGTCTCGGCGACTCCGGCGAGACCCATCTCGGCGACATGAGCCGCGTGCCCAAGACGCACCCGCGGATCGAGGCCTACGGCACCGTGGACGAGCTGAACGCCCACATCGGCCTCGCCCTCACGGTCGAGGATCTTCCGGCCGGATACGCCGAGTGGCTCCAGCACATCCAGAACGACCTGTTCGACGTCGGCGCGGACATCGCTGCGCCGGAAGATCCCGAGCGCGAGCGGTTGCGCGTGATCCCCGAGCAGACGACTTGGCTCGAGGAGCGCTGCGACGAGGTGAACGCCACGCTCGCCCCGCTCAAGTCGTTCGTGCTCCCGGGCGGGACCAAAGCCGCGGCGCAGCTGCACGTCTGCCGCACGGTGTGCCGGCGCGCCGAGCGTCTCGCGATCGCGTGCGGGGAGGAGGTGAACGCTGAGGTGGTCCGGTACCTGAACCGCCTCTCAGACCTCCTGTTCATCCTCGGCCGAGGCGCCAACGGCGGCGATGAGCCGCTGTGGGAACCCGGCCGCTACCGCTGACGCCGCGCGCCCACCGGTGCCGCTAGCGCCGGATACTCAGGAGCACGCCGGTGGAGAGCGTGAGCCCGAGCGCCCCTATCCCGGCTGCGCCAATCACGAACGCCTCGTGCGCGCGGGCGTAGGAGACGGCGCCTTGCGGGCGGCTGATCAGATAGACGAACGTCAGAACGAGCGCCCCCGCCAGCACCACCCCCGGAGCGCCCAGGACTGCGCGGACCGGCACAGGGTCGCCCGCGGGGCGCCAGCGCTCGACGCCGCGCAGCGCGGCTACGGTTGCGAGCGACCAGATCGTCGCCACCAGGAAGCCGCCGAGAACGTCGCTGGGATAGTGGATGCCGGTCGCGAGCACGGAGTAGCCAACCGCGACGGCCAAGAGCGTCCCGACAGCCGCGACCAGAGGGCGCAGTCGACTCGGCACGACGAGGACCGTGGCCATCATCAGCGACATGGCAGCGGTCGAATGACCGCTCGGCCATGAGTTGGCGGGTAGCGTCGAGATACCGCCGAGGAACGCGCCGGGCCGGGGCGCCGCGAGCAGGTGCTTGAGGACCTCGGTGGTGAGGTTCGCGCCGAGCAGGATCGCTCCCACCGCGAGCAGCATCCAAGGCCGGCGGCGGAGCAGGGCGACGACGACGGGCACCAGCGCTACGAGGATGAAGGAGCCCGGATCGAACAGGGAGACCAAGTGACCGGCCACGGACGCGACCCAGCCGTGGTCGCCCACGTCGCCGAACTGCACGTAGATCTTTTGATCGGCCTGCTGGAAGAACCCGACGTGGAACGCGGCGAACCAGACGAGCACGAGCAGCACCAGACATGCGGTGGCGCCGATCAGCGCGGTTCTCGGGCGAATGGCCATATAGCCAGACTACCCTCGCATCTGTTGGGGCTGCCTAAAAACAGCTAAGAGGAGCGTTAATGAGGTTCAAGCTCGCGCGGCCCCGCGCGCGAGACCCGCATCTCCGGGGAGATGCCCGTCCGGCGTACGTGGGCGTAGTGCTCGATGTCCTCCGGTGAGGCGACATCTACGGCCAGGCTGGACGCCGGCTCGAACCGATTCGACTCGTACAAGAGCTCCTGGTAACTGGGCGTTCCGCTCGGCCGCCCCTCGACGTCGAGGTAGTGCGCGCCCGTACCGAGCACCCACCGCTCGCCGGCGCCCGACTGCTCGGCGATCGCCTTGGCCGCAGCGGCCTCGCGACTGTCGCGGGCGCCGCCCTCGGGCCTGGGCCGAGCCTGGGCTGCGTCGA
>DATBYI010000613.1:0-5692 GCA_036513815.1 Solirubrobacteraceae bacterium | reverse complement strand
GGCGTGGTGGGCAGCGTCGCCGTCTCCGGATTGCCCGAGGCCGAGGACCACGCCTTCGTCATCGAGATGATCGAAGCATTCCTCGGCCTGTGAGAACCATCGGTATGACGAACGACCATCACGTCGTCATCTGTGCTGCTGGTCGGCAGGGCCGCAGGGCTGGGTTTGAGCCTGCGGCCGGCGTGGTCGGCGGTCTAGCGTTTGGGCGCTGCTTGCGGTCGCGGGGCTCGCTGCGCTGCTGGCGGCATCGGCGACGGCGTACAACGTCGTGCGACTCGCGGGTGCCGGCTATCTGCTCGCGCTCGGGATAACGCAATTGTGGCGATCCCGGGCGGGTAACCGAGAACGCGACGCAGATTCGCACCGCGACCGCTCCACGTGGAAGGCCGGCGCCCTGACCAACCTTTTGAACCCGAAGGTCGCCGTCATCTACACCAGCTTGTTGCCGTCGCTGGTGCCGCGCACAGGCCGACTCCTCGGCGCGTCACGGGCGTGACCTTGATCGGACTTGGGATCCGCGTCGCGGCCGAGCGGTGACCGACCAGCCGCAGACACTGCCGCGCCGAGAGGCAGTCGCACGGCTTGCGCAATGGATCGCCGACGGCCGGCTCCGGCATCCAACGCGGGTCGCGATCGACGGCGTCACCGCGTCTGGAAAATCAACGCTTGCGCGCGAGCTCGCAGCGGCGTTATCTGAGCTTGGCAGGCCGGTGATCCACGTCTCCATGGATGGCTTTCATCACCCGCGCGCGCGGCGGCATCGTCAGGGTCGAGAGTCGGCGAGCGGCTACTACGAGGACGCCTACGACTTCGGCGCGCTCGCCCGCGAACTGCTCGAACCGCTTGGCACTACCGGCGACCGGCAGTACCGCACCAGCGTGATCGACCTCGCCGCCGATATCGCCACAGTCGAGCCGGTCCGGAGCGCCCCAGAGGACGCAGTGCTCGTGGTCGACGGGACGTTCCTGCAACGCCCCGAGATCCGCGATCTCTGGGACGAGCGCGTCTGGGTCGACACGCCATTACAGATCGCCCGCCAGCGCGGTGTCGACCGCGACGCCGACCTTCTCGGAGGATCTGAGGCGGCGGAGCGCCTGTTCACCAAGCGATATCACGCCGCGGCACAGATCTACATCGACGCGGTAACCCCCGTCCAACGCGCGACGGTTGTGTTCGGCAATCAGGATCGCGAACGCGCAGAGCTGCAGTTCGCCGCGGCTAACCCATGACCACGCGCCACGACTGCCGGATCGACGAACCAAGGGCGGTCTCGCTACCTCCGCGCTGCGGCTGGGGCGGTCAAAGGACTCGTCCGTTTGAGGGTCCCCTCCGGTCAGCAGCTGCGATGCTTGCGACCGGCGATGTGCCGCCGGTAAGGTCGCGCTGACCAGGACCAAGCGACGGAGGCACAGGCATGGCTCGAAAAGCGGTAGTCAGCGATGAGGCGCCGGAGGCGCTAGGTCCATACAGCCAGGCGATCGTGACCGGCAACCTGGTCTTCTGCTCAGGAATGGCGGGGATCGATCCCGCGACCGGCGAGGCTGCTGCCGGGATCGAAGCGCAGACCGAGCAGGCGCTACTGAATCTTGCAGCGGTACTGCGAGCCGCTGGCTCCTCGATGGACGACGTCGTCAAGACGACGATCTTCTACGCCGACGTAGATGACTTCCGGCGCCTCAACGAGGTCTACGCCCGCCACATGCCCGATCCCCCGCCAGCACGGTCAGCCCCAGCGCATGTTCGACTGCCGCGGGGCCTTCTCGTTTCGATCGAGGCGATCGCGGTGCTGCCGACCTCCTCGGAATAGCGGCGCCGACCGCCGAGCGGCCCACAACCGCTCGACGCGCCGCTCAAGAGACCGGGTGCCGTGATGCCATGGCGATACGAGGCGGATTACAGCTCACCTCGTAATGATCCACGGACTAAAAGTCACCTTGCCGCCCTGGCCGCCCTTGACAGCATCGGCCTCTTGGGCGTCCTCGATCTCGAGATCCTGAAGGAGCTCGGTCTCGTTGAGTTCGTGCGCCGCGCTCGGCACCTTGGTCTGCTCAGGCTTCTTCTCGATCATGGTTGGTCCTTTCAGTGTTGCGGGTCCGGCCTCTGGTTCTGGCCGGTCCGTGCAGCTAACCGCCTGACCGTGTGAGCGAGCGTGTGATCAGGCGATGAGAGCCAACTCAGCGTCGAAGCGCCGGATTGGCGATCGCCTCGGCGAGACGGCGCACCGCGTCGGGTGCGGCGCCATCGCCAAACCGGCCGCTATAGCCGCGGGTCATCGGAGCGCCCGAGACGGCGCCGCACTCGGCCGACCCACAGCCGCGGCGCGGGGTGGGCGGACCCGGAGTGGTGACCGTCGCCCGCGACCCGGATCCAGCGCGAGAGGTCATCGACGTCGAGCACGAACCCGCCGTCGGGGAGTCGGGCCAGGACGTACAGGGCCAACCGTGACTGCAGGTCTCGGGAAGGACGCTCCTTCGTGATGCGGCTGATCAGCAGGTAGCTGAGTTCCATGCTGGCGGTCTTGCTCCCGTGCCAGTCGAGGCTTGCGTCTCCGTAAAGGCGTCTCGATCGGAGCCGCTTGACGCCTTTCACCGTGACCTCGTAGACCTCCGCGGCCTCGAACTCACGGCGGCCGACGAAATACGAGTGTGGTCTCTCGTCCTGCGCCGAGTCCCACTCCCGCGAGGAAGTGAGGCGCTGTTCAGCCGACACGACCCACCACCCTGACCAGCTCCGGCGTCGCGAGGAAGCGCAGGGCTCTCCGCCTAGCGCCGAGGCCTCGGAAGCGGACGAGTTCGCGACCGTCGCTGAGAACCACCGCCCAGCCGTGATGGATCCGTTTGAGCATCAATGTGCGTGCGTTCATGACTTGCCTCCTCAGAGGCGGGGGTTTCTGGAGCGGGTTGAAGATCTGCTGATGGGTGCGCGGCGACTGACAGCAGTCGAGGCCGCAGGCGCAGGTACGCGAGCATCCCACCGAGCCCGGGCACCCAGAATGCGATCGCGTGATAGACGATCACGGCCGCCGCGGCATGCACCGGCGAGACGCCATAGAGCACGAGCGCGCCCGTGAGCCCCGCGTCGAGTACACCGATCCCGCCTGGGATGGGCACCCAGTTGGCGGCGTAACCGATCGAATACGCGAGAACCACGACCGCGACTCCAGGAGTGGAGGCGACCGCCCTCAGGGTCACCCAGAGGACGGCAATATCAAAGGCGAGGTAGCCCAGCGCACCCACCAACCGCCAGCTCGGGCGGTGGCGAAACGTCGTCTGCTCGGCCTCGCGCACGGCGGTCGCAATCGAGGCGAGCCAACGCGGCGCACTGGGCCACGAGCGCAGAATTACCGGGAGCGCGGCGATCAGAAGCGTTCCGACCGCCGCGAAGGCCGTCGGCAGCACCACGGTGCCGAGACCGTGTGGCCCCGGCGCGCCGGCGATCAGCGCCAGGCCGGCGGCGACGAGGGCCGCGCTCGAGACCGCGCCACCGAGGAGAAACAACGCGGCGGAGCGGCGGACGATCCAGCGAACCGGTGCGCCGGTCAAGTGGGTCAACCAGCCCCCGATGGCCAAACCGCCGGCTCCACCGCCCGGAAGCAGCGCCCCGCTGCCCATGGTGGTCCAGGCCAGAACGCGCCCGTTCCGGGCATCCAACCGGTCCAAGAAGAGCCGGAACACCACGACGAAGCTGGCGCTCGAGGCAAGCTCGAGGGCCACCGCCACCGCCACCCAACCCGGCCCAACGTGGCGAATCTCCCGCAGCACCCCCCGCAGTCCCGGTACCTCGGCCAGCAGCAGAACGGCGAGGACGACGAGCAGTCCCGCCGTCGCAACTCGCCTGCCGACGCGCGGTAGCCCCCGCTGACGTTCTGGAACTACTGGCGGACTGGGAGCTTCGACCTCAGGGTCGGAAGCGGGAGTGCGACGGGTCGGGGACAGCGCGGACATCGAGTCATCCGGCGGCGCTGTGTTTTAGAACGGCTGAGCGGTTGATGTCGACCATCAGTCACCTACTCACTTGCCTGGACTACCGGCTCTGGGCTTGCGCAACTTATATCTGAATCGGATAGTCCTGTCCAGTTCGGGCGAATTGCAGGAGCTTCTGTCGGCCTGGTCGATGCCTTGCGGACAGGATCTTCCGCCACTAGACTGCCGTTCGATGTCCGGCACGAGCCAAGCACCGCGGCGGAAGGACGCCCAGCGCAACCGCGAGGCGATCCTGATTGCCGCTCAGGAGCTGTTCGCGGAAGACGCCGACGTCCCGCTGTACGAGGTCGCCCGGCGCGCGGGCGTCGGACAGGCGACGCTGTATCGCAACTTCCCCGACCGCCGCGACCTCGCCGCAGCGCTCCTGTTCGACGAGATGCAGCACACCGAGCAGCTGGCAGCCGACCATGCCGGCGATCCTGATGCGTTCTTCGTGCTGCTCCGAAACGTCGTCGAAACCATCGCCCGTTTCCATGCGCTGGCCGACCTGGCGCGAGAGGATGCCTGCGTCGGATCAGCGCTCCAGATACGGAGGCGGCGTCTCCGCGAGCTGCTGAAGGAGCCGCTCCGGGCCGCCAAGGCGGCGGGAACTGTGCGCTGCGACTTGACCATCGACGACGTCTTCCTGGTCGTCATGATGATCAAGGGCGTGGTCGACGGGACAGACGGCCCGGCCGGGCGCGCAGCCGCGGCCGGCCGCGCCCTCGCCCTCGTGCTCGACGGGCTGACGCCCTCGCGCGCCGCCTGACCAGCGCTCGCGCCGCCCATCCCTCGCGCGGCGCCCCACCTCCCTCGCGCGCCGCGCAACGAGCGCCGTACCCGGCGACCGCGGGGGCGGCTGACGGCCTTTTAGTCGGAGCTACTGGACAACTCTGTCCGGAAGAGTAAGATGCGGATAAGAGTGTCCGGTATAGCTTCGATAGGAGGTAACCATGACCCACACGCGGTACTGGACAATGACGTTCGCCGTCGCGATAGGCGGCGCGTTCCTCGCGATTGAGCGGTTCGCCTTCGCTCCCAGCAGCGCGATTTGGATCGCGTTTGGGGTGGCGGCCGTGGCAGTCGTCTTCTCAATGGCAGGGGCCCTCGTCGCGCTCCTGCGCGACAACCAGCGGTTCTCCGGCCTGAGTGCGATGAGCGCTTTGGTCGCCGGATGGACCGTCATCGCGACCCGTGTGTTCACGACGCCAACGTCGTTATGGCTTGTCTTCGCCGGTGGCATCGTGCTGCTCGCGTTGTCGCTACGCGCGTTGGCGCTGCACGAAACAACGATCGAGCAGGTCGTGCACCAGCTCGACGTGAGCGGGTCCGGTGAGCCCAGAGCAGCGATCCGTCGGCGCGGAATCGAGATCAGTGGCCGGATGCGCTCGTGGCTGCACTGGCTTGGCCACACCGGTATCGGTCTCGCCGGCGCGTTCATCGTGGCCAGCACGTTCATTTGGCCGCATGCCACCGCGCAGCTCTCACCCCGTTGGCTCGCGTTCGGCCTCGCAACCGGCGCCGCCGCGATCGGGCTCGGCCTGCTGCTGGACAGCCTCGTTGACGCCCGGCGCGCAAACCTGACCGTCCCGCAGACAGTCGAGATTCTCCTGACCACCGCCGCGGTGGCGGTCGCTGGCGCTGTGATCGTCTTGACCGCAGCGCACGGCATCGCCAACCTCCGTTGGTGGACGTTCGGACTGGGCGCCGGCCTCGCCGGCATCTCGTTG
>DATBYI010000612.1:0-8404 GCA_036513815.1 Solirubrobacteraceae bacterium | reverse complement strand
GCAGCGATGACATGACGCCGCCGCCGACCCCACGCGGCGGCGGCGTCGACTGATCTCTACATCACTTCGTGAATCGTTTCGGCCGCGTCGGGTAATACAACTGGCGATGGCGGGGAACGTGATTACGCTGCCGCTGCGCGCCTCGTTTCGATCTGCGCGCTTGTTGACCCGGGTCGTCGGCGGGACGACCAGCCACGCGCTGTCGATGGTGGGACGGACGATCGGAGCGGTCGCGCCCTCGCCGCCGACTCCGCGCACGACGGCCGCAACGACGCCACCGGCGCAACCGGCACAACCGGCACAACCGGCGGCGCGTACGCAGAAGCTCCCGGAGACCCCATCGGTCCAGAAGGCTCCGCCACGTCAGGCGCCGCCACCTCAGCCGCCGCCACCTCCGTCGCCGTCAATCGCCACCGAACAAACCCCTGTCCACGTCTCGGAAGAGCCAGAGCTCGTGCGCGAGGTCGCCGAACCCGGGGCCGAGGACGGCGCCGGCGCGACGATCAGGGTGGCCGAGCCCTGGAACGGTTACCGGCGCATGAACGCCAAGGACGTGGTCGAGCGGGCCAGGTCCGCGAATCAGGCCGAACTCGCCGCCGTACGCCTTTACGAATCCCGACACCGCAGCCGTCAGACCGTACTCGCCGCCATCGATCGCCAGCTCAAGCTGGCGAACGGCAGCGCTCCGGCCTGATCGCACCGCCGAGGAAAGGAACCGACTGACATGCCCCCAGCGAAGACACTGAACGAACGCGACACGAAGCTGGTCAGATGGCTGAGCGAGGCCCACGCCAAGGAGGCTGAGCTCGAAGCCGACCTGACCGCGCACATCGCGCTGACCCAGAAGCCGTCCTACAAGAAGCGCCTCCAGCAGCACCTCAAGGAGACGCGCGACCACAAGCGCCGCGTCGCGTCGCGGATCAAGCAACTCGGTGGCCCGGCCCGCCAAGGGCTGATCGGCGCCACCGGCTCGGCCGTCGGCGAGGTCGCCGGCAAGAGCGTCGCCGTGGTCAAGGGCCAGGTTGGCGTGGCACGCGCGCTGCTCACTCAGCAGGCCGAGACGCACCTGCGCAACGCCGAGGACGAGCTCCGCGAGGAGCACGTCGAGATCGCGCTCTACACCCGGATCGAGGCCTTCGCCAAAGAGGTCGGCGACCGCGACACCGCCCAGCTCGCGCGTGCCATCCGTCGTGACGAGGAGCGGATGGCCAAGTTCCTCCAGGCCGAGCTTGGACGGCTGGTCAAGGATGTAATCCGGGCTGAGATCCCGCATGACCAGCGCGCGGCTTCCCCTCGCCGGCGCTCGCGCCGCGCGGCGTCCTCGAGCCGGTCACGCCCGAGCACGAGCAGCAGATCGCGGTCGGCGACCAGCACCAGATCGCGGGCGACCACGCGCAGCTCTGCACCCCGGCCCTCGGGATCCCGCGCCACCTCAGGATCCCGCGCCACCGCAGGGTCCCGCGCCACCGCTCCCCGCGCAGGCGGTGCGAGCCGCACTCGCAGCCGCGCCGCGGCACGGAGCTGACGGTCATGAACGCGCTTCACATCGCCTCCGACGCCGGCTCGCGGGAGGAGCCGGACGCCGGCCTGGTGTGGTTCGCCGAGGAGTGCATGAAGAGCGGCGCGCCGCTCGAGCGCTACATCGAGCACGCGGAGGGGCTTGGCGACCAAGAGCTCGCCACGTTCTTCCGCCGCGCGCTGGCCGAGAGCCACCGCGTGAGCCCCAGCGACCGGCGCCGGTCGGCGCGCCGGCGCGGGGATCGAAGGCGCCGCTAGCCCGGCGCCGGCGACCGCTGCAGCACGGCCAACCGCAGCCCCGCGCCGACCGGCACGACGGTCTGGGTCAGCGACGGCTCGGCTTCGATCAACCGGGTGAACTCGACCAGCTCGTGCTCGTGCGAAATGACGTTGTCGACCGCGAGCACACCACCCGGGGCCAGCGTTCGCACCAGATCGGCCAGGTAGTCCGGGTAGGCGGGCCGCTCAGCGTCGAGGAAGACGAGCTCCCAGGCCCCGTCGCCCGAGTTCGCCAATGTGCCTCCGGCGTCCTCGGTCCGTAGCTCAACGCACCCCGACAGTCCCGCGGTGGCGAGGTTGGCTCGTGCCAATTCGGTGCGAGCCCCATCGAGGTCGACGCTCAGCACGCGGCCGCCGGTCGCCTCGGCCCCGTCCGCGAGCCAGATCGTCGAGTAGCCGTTCGAAGTTCCGAGCTCGAGGATCCGCCGTGCCCCGGTGGCGCGAATGAGGACCCCGAGGAGCTCCGCGGTCGGCGACTCGACGTTGCGGAAGCGCTGCAGGCGGTCGGCCTGGGCCTGGTCGTGCTCCCGGCTGGTCGCGTACAACTCGTCGGCGAACCGTCGTCGAGCCTCGTCCATCGGCTACGCCACCATCTCCATCTGCGCGGCCGGCTCAGGCGGGCGCACCTGCTCCAAACGATCGACCGCGCCCAGCGCCGGGAAGATCCGGCCCCAGGTGAGCGCGAGCAGGATCGTGATCGCGCCGCCGCCCACGACGGCGGGAACCGTACCCACGAGGTATGCGGCGAGCCCCGACTCGAACGCGCCCAGCTGGTTTGACGCGCTGATGAACACCATCTCGACCGCGTTGACGCGCCCGCGCAGTCGGTCGGGCGCGGCCAGCGCGACGATGGTCGAGCGGATGTTCATGCTGTAGAGGTCGACGAATCCGCCTACGCCCAGCGCCACCAGCGAGATCACGAACACGCGCGAGAGGCCGAACACGATGATGCTCGCGCCGTACAGGCCGACCACGATCAACAGCGTGCGGCCGGCTCGGCCACCGAGGGGGCGGCGCGTCAGGACCGCAGCGCCCAGCAGCGCCCCGACCGCGGGCGCCGCCCGCAGGACCCCCAAGCCGGTTGCGCCGACGTGCAGGATCGTACGGGCGAACACGGGGAGCAACGCCACCGCCCCGCCGAACAGGACGGCGAGCAGGTCGAGCAGGATCGCCCCGAGCAGGATCTGCGTCCTGCCCACGAAGCGAAGCCCCTCGAGCACGCTCGAAAGCGTCGCTGAGCCGCCCGCTTCTCCGTCGGCCGCCGAGACCTCGGCCGCCGGGCGCGGGTGCATGGCGACCACGAGCAGGCTCCCCACCAGGCAACACGCGGCCGCGATCAGATAGACGACGGACGGCGAAACGCCGTAGAGCAGGCCGCCCAGCGCGGGCCCAACCACCTGGCCGCTCTGGGTGGCGATGGCACGAAGCGTCATCGCGCTCGGCAGAAGCTCCGCCGAGACGAGCGTGGGTGGCATCGCCCGCGAGGCGGGCCAGCCCAATGCCATGGCGACGCCGGCGCCGACCGCCAGCCCAAGGTAGGCCCACACGTGCGTCGTCCCCGCCCCGCTGACGAGCGCCAGACCGACGCCGATACCTGTGCCGAGGAGCAGCGCGCCCGCGAAGATAAGCCGGCGCGGTGCCCGGTCGGCGAGCTGCCCGGCGGGAAGGGCCAGGATGAACAGCGGCATGAATTCGGCCAGGCCGATCCAGCCGAGATCGAGCGCGCTGCGATGCAGGGCGTAAACCTCCCAGCCGATCGCCACCTCGATCATCTGCAGGCTCGTCCCCATCGCCAACAGGGCCAGCCACCAGAGGCGGAAGTCGCGTTCTTCGAGCGCGGGACCTAGCCGTCTCAAGCGCCCGCCGTGACGACGATCATGAAAAGGGAGCGTAGCCACGGCTGCTCACGGGTAGCATCGGCCTACCGGGACAAGGGGTCCCGACCGTGGGGGTTCGGAGGCAGGCAAAGATGGCAGTCCAGACACCAGAGATAGCCGCTGGAACTGGAGACCACGTCGTCCAGTTCTACGACCGCGATTCGGAGCTGGCGCGGGCCGTGAGCGGCCATTTGGCCGAGGCGATTCGAGCGGGAGACGCGCTGGTCGTGATCGCGACGCCGGATCACCGGGCCGCCTTCCGGAACGAGTTGGCCGCGGCCGGGGTCGACCTGGGCTGGATCGACCGTGACCGGGTCGTCCTCTGGTTGGATGCGGGAGCAACGCTCAGCCGGGTCATGCTTCACGGACGCGTCGACGCGGATGCCTTCGAAGCTGTCGTGGGCGGAATCGTGCGCGACGCGGGTGCGAGCGGGGCGAGGGTACGGGCCTACGGTGAGATGGTGGCGCTCCTCTGGGACGCGGGTGACGTGCTTGCCGCGATCGAGCTCGAAAAGCTTTGGAACCAACTGTCTCGCAAGCTTCACTTCTCGCTCTGGTGCGCCTATCACGGGCACTCGCTCGCGGTCCATGAGCACGCCGACGAGCTGCGAGAGGTCTGCCACCTCCATACCTCGGTGATGAGCGAGGCCACCGCCCATTTCGCCGCCGGAGTCGACGGTCCGCTGGCGGCTCGGCGGTTCGTCTCGAGCGTCCTGGCTCGCCGACCCTACGAGGGCCGCGTGGACCCGTGCGACGCAAAGCTTCTCGTCAGCGAGCTCGCCACGAACGCGGTGATCCACGCCGGCACGCCGTTCGCTGTCTCGGTTCGGTGCGACGGATCGACCGTGCGGATCGGAGTTCGTGACTGGAGCCCGGTCCGGCCGGCCCTGCGCAACAGCGGACCCAACTCGCTCTCCGGGCGAGGATTGCACCTGGTCGCGGCGCTCGCCGGCGACTGGGGCGTCGATTCCGACCCAGACGGCAAGACCGTCTGGGCGGACCTAGCGCTCCGCTGAGCCTGCGGTCAGTCGCGGTCAGGTGGATTCGCCGCGCCGGCGGACGAGGGCGTCGATCGCCGCGGCGACCAGGAGCACGATCGCGGTCGCGATGAACTGGCCGGCCGCGCTGATGCCCATCAGCGCGAGGCCGTTGTACACGACTCCGATCACGAGCCCGCCGAGCAGCGCGTGGAGAGGCTTGCCGCGACCGCCGAACAGGCTGGCGCCGCCGATCACCGCCGCCGCCACCGCGTACAGCGTGTACGTGCCGCCGTCGACGCCGGTCGAGATCGACCCCAGGGTGGAGACGTAGACGAGCCCGGCGAGCCCCGCGGTCATGCCGCTGAACACGAACGCCAGCCTCCGCACACGCTGCACGTTGATGCCGGCGCGACGGGCGGCTTCGGGATTTCCGCCGATGGCGTACATGTACCGCCCGAGGCGCGTCCGGGCCAGGAAGATGGAGTAGATGAGCAGCACGATGCCGACGAACGGAACCACGTACGGGACCCCCTTCAGTGGGGTCAGCAGGCCACGGTTCTCGTTGCATACGTAGACGAGCAGGATCCCCCCGACAGCGGCGGCGCCGATCTGGAACAAGGTGACGCTGAGCGGCGGCGCAGTGAGCCCTTTGATCCGACGGCGCGCCGCGCGGCGTATCGATACGGCCGCGAAGATCGCGATCACCACCACCAGGCCGATCCAACCGGCCGCGACACTGAAGTTGGAGTTCACGAGCTTGAAGATGGGGCTCGTGGTCGAGACCGAGATCACACCGCCGACAGCCTGCTTGTCGATGGTGGCGAGCTCGATCACGATGCCCTCGAAGAAGAGCAGCCCGGCGAGTGTCACCACGAACGACGGGACGTGCAGCCTCGTGATCAGGCTCCCCTGGAGGTAGCCGATCCCCGCGGTCACGCCGACGCCGCAGATGATCCCCAGCCACCACGGGAAGTTGACCGGAGGAGCGATCAACTCGGCGACGACGAACCCGCCGACCCCGAGGACGAACCCGACGGAGAGATCGATTTCCGACAGGATCAGGGCGAAGATCTGGGCAGCGCCGAGCAGGATGTAGAGCGACGCCTGATCGAACAGGTTGACCAGGTTCTCGGCGGAACCGAACCTGGACCGCTCGATCTGGAAGAAGATGATGATGACGACCAGGCCGGCGACGACCGGCAGCGCGCCGCTCTCGCCGCTCTTGATGCGCCGCCACTGCGCGCCCAGGTAGTCGCCGAGCGAGTCGGCCAGCACGTCGGGCGCGGCCGTTATGACGTCCTCAGCGGTTTCGGGGGTGGCAGTCTCGTCCTCGGTCAGCTCGGTCGAGAGGGGCGGCTCCTCCAGTTCGGAGGGCACGTTGGGGCTTGAGAACTCGTCAGGCATCAGACGCCCTCCTGTCCTGCCGAGCGTGGTACCGCCGCGTGGTCCACCGCGCGCGACGAGCGCCCGGTCGTCATGTAGTCGACGACTGTGCTCGGGTCGAAGTCGGACACCGGACCCTGCGCGACCATGTGGCCGAGGTACAGGATCACGACGCGGTCCGCGACGGCGAACACATCGTTGAGGTTGTGGGAGACCACGAGCACGGACACACCCTGCGAGGCGAGCCGCTTGATCAGGCTCAATACCGTCCTCGTCTGCGATACGCCAAGCGCCGCGGTCGGCTCGTCCATGATCACGAGCTTGGCCTTCGCCATAACCGCCTTGGCGACCGCGACCGACTGCCGCTGGCCGCCTGATAGCGAGGCGACCGGCTGGCGGATCGACCGGATCGTCTTGACCGAGAGCTCCTCGAGCGTCTGCTTGGCGCTCGTCTCCATCTTTGCTTCATCGAGCAGCCCACGCTCGAGCGGCTCGTGGCCGAGGAACATGTTCTGGACGATGTCGAGGTTGTCGGCAAGCGCCAGGTCTTGATAGATCGTGGTGATTCCGGCGGCCTCGGCCTCACGCGGCCCATGAAAGTGAATGGGCTTTCCCTCCCAGACGATCTCGCCCTCGTCGGGCGGCCACAGCCCGGCGATCGTCTTGATCGTCACCGACTTCCCGGCGCCGTTGTCGCCCGCCAGCGCGGTGACCTTGCCTGCCGGTACCTCGAAACCGATCTTGGTCAGCGCCTGCACCGGTCCGAACCGCTTCGTGACCCCGCGGAGCTCCAGCAACGGCGCGCCGTTCGAGCTACCGCGGGCGGGGGCTGGCTCCGTGGCGGGACTCTCCGAAGTGCTCATCGTCCTCCCCTGTGTGTGCGCGGGGCCCTCCCGGTCCACCGGAAGGGCCCGCACACACTATCGCTTCGACAAGGGACCTTCGATCAACTCGTGATACCAGCCGCCTTACAGTCGGCCGCGTACTTCCCGGAGCAAAGCTGCGCCGCGGGCACGAAGTTGTCCTTGATGACCGTGTCGTTCATGTTCGTCGTCGTGACCCACTCGGGAACCAGCAGCGAGGAGGGGACCGACACGTGCGTCGTCGGGTCGACCGTCGTGGCGTTCAGCAGCGACGCCGGCGCGGTCTTGCCCGCCCGGAGGTAGAGGGCGAGCGCGACGGCTGCCTGCGCCTCCAGGTAGATCGGCTTGTACACCGTCCCGCACTGGTAGCCGGAGAGGATGTTCTGGAGACCGGTCAGAGTCGCGTCCTGTCCGGTCGTCGGGAACGTCTTCGGCTTGACGCCGTGGCTCTGCAGGTACGAGATGATCGGAGCGCCGGTCTCATCGTTCGGGATCACCGCGGAGTTGATGTTGTGGTGCGCGGTGTAGGCGCCCTCGAACTCGGTCAGAGCGTCCGGCGGCATCCACGTCCCCGCGGTGCGGGTGACGAGCGTGTACTTCCCGGACTGGAAGTACGAGGCCAGGACACCGTTGTAGCCCTGCGCAAACAGCGTGGCGTTGTTGTCGGTAACGGCGCCGTGCATCACGACGACGTTCGGCTTGGCCACGTGCCACGCATTGACGCACTGCACGAAACCGGAGCCGATCAGCTGACCAACGTGCACGTTGTTGAAGCTGACGTAGTCAGCCGTGCCCGCCGGCGCGCCAAGCGTGAGCCGGTCGTAGTCGACGACAGCGACGCCATGCGCCTTGGCATAGCGCTGCACCGTCACTCCGGTTCCTGAATCCTCCGGATCGATCAGGAGCACGGTCGCGCCGTTGGTGATGGCGCTCTCGGCATCGGTGACGAAGGTCGAGTCGCTGCCAAGTGCGTTCTCGACGGTCATGTCCGAACTAGGCAGGCCCGCCGCCGCCGCCGCCTTCTTCAGGTAAGGGGCGTCGAACTCGACGTACCGAGTCGAACTGGTCGTGTCGGGAAGGATCGCCGCGATCTTACCCTTGCCCGAAGCCGCCAGCGACTTGAGCGCGTTCATCGCGGAGAAGTCGTTCGTGAACGATGTCACCGAAATGCCAGGCGTCGCGGACCCACCCGACGATGTGCTCGTGGCGCTGGTCGCGCTTGCGGCACCCGTGGTCGTGGTGGTGGTACTACTACTGCTGCTACCGCATCCGGCAGCAAATGCTGCAACGGCAACGGTTAAGACACACACTCGTAAGTAACGAGCACTCATACCTGCACGCTCCTCTCACAGACGCGCAAAAAGGACACAGATCCACTGTTCAGCCGAGTCTTCGGCCCCGGCGCAGGACTACAGTGGCAAACCACCACGCTGCCGTCCACTCGTATTAACGCTTCATAAACATAGGTGACTCCGAGTGGTAGACACGGCCCAGTCGCGGTGCC
>DATBYI010000611.1:0-2765 GCA_036513815.1 Solirubrobacteraceae bacterium | reverse complement strand
CTGGTTCCAGCCGGTGCCGGCCAATGAGATGGCGGCCGACTTCCGCGTGCAGCAATACCAAGGGCAGCCGGTCTTGACGTGGTGGCAGGGCTACAGCAACAACGGCTCGGGAGACGGCGAGGGCGTCATCTACAACACCTCGTATCAGCAGATCGCCACCGTCCAGGCCGGCAACGGCCTGCGGGGGATGGACCTTCACGAGTTCCTGCTCACACCCCAGGGCGACGCCTGGGTCGTCGGCGTCTCGCCGGTGCACTACGGCAAGCTGACGCGTCCGCTGCAGGACGCGGTCGTCCAGGAGATCGATGTGAAGACCGGGCTCGTCCTGTTCGAGTGGCACGCGCTCGACCACGTCCCGATCAGCGAGTCGTTCTTCAAGACCAACGCGCCGGGCTTGGTGTACGACCCCTTCCACCTGAACTCGCTCTCGCTCGACACCGACGGAAATCTGATCGTCTCGATGCGTAACACCTGGGCCGTCTACAAGGTCGACGTGCAGACCGGCGCGATCATCTGGACGCTCGGGTCAAACCAGAACCAGTTCAAGCGCGGCTCCGGCACGAGCTGGGCGTTCCAACACGACGTGCTCGTGCAGCCGGGCGGGGTCTTCACGATGTTCGACGACGGTGGCGGGCCGCCGCTGGAACACGCCGCCCGGGCGGTCAAGGTCGCCGTGAACGAGAGCAGCAAGACGGTCAGCCTGGTCAAGCAGTACTCGCACTCGCCGGCGCTCGACACGAACTTCGAGGGCAACACGCAGATCCTGCCCAACGGCGACGTGTTCGTCGGCTGGGGTCAACAGCCCTACTTCACCGAGTTCAACGCCGCCGGCAAGCAGATCTTCGACGCCCGCTTCACGTCGAACACCTCGAGCTACCGCGCCTACCGGTTCGCCTGGACCGGGCAGCCGACGACGCCACCGAGCATCGCGGTCGGGAACAACAACGACGGAACGACCGAGGTGTGGCCGAGCTGGAACGGCGCCACGACGGTGTCCTCGTGGCGCGTGCTGGCCGGTCCGAGCGCCAACGCCCTGACGACGCTCGCGACGGTCGGCAAGCGCGGCTTCGAGACGAACATCTCGGCCGGCACCGGCGTGCCGTACTTCGCGGTTCAGGCGCTCGGGTCGAACGGGCAGGCACTCGGCACCTCGGCCATCACCAGCGCGCCGGCCCACATCGGCATCGCCGGACGCAGCGCTTTCGTGGCTTCGAGCGGGACGGGCGGCCTGCCCGCCGTGTGCGACAACTCGAGTACCTGCCACATCGCGGTCACGATCACCGCGGGCCGCACGGTGATCGCCCGCACCGGGCGCGAGCAGATCCCGGCCCAGGGCGGCGGGCTCATCTACTTCACTCTGAGTGGCGCCGGCCGCTCGCTTCTCGCGCACGCGCGCGGGCGCCGGCTGCTCGTGCACATGACGGGCGAGGACATCTCGAAGCTCAGCTTCAGCCGCTACATCACGCTGGTCCCGTTCTCGACGAGCGGTGGCGGCCCGGCGCGGAGCGCCGCCCAAGCCTCGGGGCTACGGATCATCGGCCTGACCGACTTCGTTTCCTCGGGTGGCGTGGGCGGCATCCTCGCGCAATGCCCGACGAGCACCCCCTGCCACGTGAGCACGACCGTGTCGGTCGGCAATACCACGGTGGCGAAGACCGGCAGCGAGCTGCTCGGCGGACGCGAGGTCGGGTATCTGATCTTCTCGCTCACCTCGGCCGGGCGCTCGATGCTCGCCCATGCGCACGGCAATCAGCTGGGAACCACCGTGACGATCTCCGACGGCGGGTCCACCGCGCACGGGTCGGTGGCGCTCGTCGGCTTCCGCTGAGTTCGGGGCCTGGCCGTCATACTCCCGGCCCATGGCTCAGCTGATGATCGTCATCGCCAGCACGCGCCCGGGCCGCGGCGGCTCGGCCGTCGCGACGTGGTTCGTCGAGCGCGCGAACGAACACCACGGATTCGAGATCGCGGTGGTCGATCTGGCCGAGTTCACACTGCCGCTGCTCGATGAGCCCAATCACCCGCGGCTTCGCAAGTACGTCAACCGCCATACCCACGAGTGGAGCGCGATGGTGGGCGGGGCCGATGCGTTCGCGTTCGTCACGCCCGAGTACAACCACGGCTATCCCGCGTCACTCAAGAACGCGATCGACTACCTGCACAGCGAATGGAACTACAAGCCGGTCGGATTCGTCTCCTACGGCGGAGTGGCGGCGGGGACGCGCTCGGTTGAGCAACTCCAGCAGGTCGTGACCGCGGTCAAGCTGACGCCGGTGATCGAGCAGGTCAACATCCCCTTCTACCAGCAGTTCATCGACGACGAGGGCGTTCTCCAGGCCAACGACGTGATGGAGACGGCGGCCGTCTCACTGCTCGATCAGCTGGCTCGCCTGGAGGCGGCGCTCCGCCCGCTGCGAGAAGAGGTCGCGGCGCCTTAGTGGGATTTGGTCGGCGGCGCCTGACGGCGGCGCCTTAGTGGGATTTGGTCGGCGGCGCCTCAGCGCGCCGTCCAGCCCTGATCCAGCGTCACCGGCGCGCCGGTGAACATCTTGCCGGCCGGGCTGACCAGGAAGGCGACGACGCCGGCGACCTCGGAAGGTTCGATCAGCTCCTTGACCGCGTGGGGCTGGAGGATCACCTTCTCGAGCACCTCCTCCTCCGGGAGGCCGTGGGCTCGGGCCTGATCGGCGATCTGCTTCTCGACGAGCGGCGTACGGACGTAGCCGGGGCAGACGGCGTTGGCGGTGATCCCGTATTCGGCGCCC
>DATBYI010000610.1:0-3208 GCA_036513815.1 Solirubrobacteraceae bacterium | reverse complement strand
CCCGCGGCTGTGGCGGAATTGGTCTACGCGCACGGTTCAGGTCCGTGTGGGCGAAAGCCCTTGGAGGTTCGAGTCCTCTCAGCCGCATCGAAGCGAAGCCGCCACGCGGGCGAGCGGCAAACGCTAGATCCAGCCCTTCTCCTGGGCGATCCGCACCGCCTCCCCGCGGTTGCGGGCGTCGAGCTTCTGCATCGCGGATGAGAGGTGGTTGCGGACGGTTCCCGGGGAGAGGTAGAGAGCTCGGGCGAGTTCGGCCACGGTGGCGTGCCCGCGGGAGGCGACGAGGACCTCGAGCTCGCGGGGCGTGAGCGGGCTCTCACCCTGGCTGAGCGCCGCGGCGGCCAGGCCAGGGTCGACGACCCGCTCGCCCGCGACGGCGCGGCGGATGGCGGCCGCGAGCTCGCTCGCGGGAGCGTCCTTCAGCAGGAACCCGGCCGCGCCGCCCTCCATCGCGCGGCGCAGATAGCCCGGGCGCCCGAACGTGGTCAGGATCAGTATCCGGCAGTCGGGCACTTTGTCGGCGAGTGCATCCGCGGCGTCGAGCCCCGTGCATCCCGGCATCTCGATGTCGAGCAGGGCGACGTCCGGCGTGGAGGCGACCGCCGCGGTGACGACCTCGTCACCGCGTGAGACCTGGGCCACCACCTCGATGTCGGGCTCGAGGTTGAGCAGGCTCGCCAAGGCGCCGCGCACCATCGTCTGGTCCTCGGCGAGGAGTACGCGGATCACGCGTGCGACACAGGGACGGTGACCGCGAGACGGTAGCCGCCGCCGGGAAGGGCGCCCGCCTCGAGCGTGCCGTTCACGAGACGAGCACGCTCGGCCAGTCCCGCGAGCCCGTGGCCGCCGACGGCCTTGCCGTTCACTTGACTCGCGGTGGCGGTGGCAGCGGAGGCGCTTGCCACCGCGCGACCCACCTGGGCACGTCCCACGCCACCCCCATCCCCCACGCCATCGTCGATCACCTCGACGCCGGCGTCGGTGATGCTCGCGGTCACCCGCAGCGTGCAATGAGTCGCACGGCCGTGCCTGATGACGTTCGTCGCGCCCTCGCGCACGGCCCAGGCGAGCACGGCCTCGACGCCCGCGTCGAGCGCGACGTGAGCCTCTTGGACGTCGGCCTCGATGCCGGCGGCGGACAGGGCCATGCGGGCGCCGGCCAGCTCACGCTCGAGGGTTGGCTGGTGGTAGCCGCTGACCGCCTGGCGCACCTCGCTGAGCGCTTTGCGCGCGACCTGCTCGAGCTCGGCGATCTCACGGGCGGCGGCGTCGGGCCCCGCATCGAGGAGGCGACCGGCGAGCTCGGCCTTGAGCGTGATAACCGACAGGGAGTGGCCCAGGAGGTCGTGCAGATCACGGGCGAAGCGTTCGCGCTCCTGCGCCACCGCCAGCTGCGCCAGCTCGGCCCGGGCCTCGCTCAGCTCCTCGTTACGGATGCGCAGATCGCCCAGCACGAGCATCAGCAGTCCCACGCCGGCCGTGCTCGCGACGAAGCTGACCACCGTTCCGCCGTTGGCGCCACCGACCGCGGAGGCGACGGCGGCGAGCACCGCGCACAACACCACGGCGTAGAAGCCAAGCTGCTTTCGCGCCACGAGCGCGGTGCAGGCCGCGCAGTAGGTGAAGAGGAATCCCCACCCGGACGACTGCCCGACGGTGAGCACGGTCGCCAGGCTGAGAAGAACGACGAACAGCACGAGCGTCAGGCGGGTCGGGCGCTCGAGTCGCCACGTCAGCACCATGGCCGCGTAGGCGGCGACGAACGCGGCGGCGCCGGCGATGATCAGTCCCTGCTGGAGTGTCGTCCCGTGCTTGCCCACGGCGTTCGCCAGCGGGAAGACGATGAAGGCAATCCAGACCAGCGCCGCCGTGCTCCGAACCCTGCGCGGGGCGTGGCGGAACGGCACCGAGTTCCTCACCAGGGTTCGCGTACGACCGCCGGCCGGACTTTCGTCCGGCCGGTCACAGCTATCGGAGGAGCCGAAGCTCATCCCACCTCGCCCTGCGGATGGCGCAGGAACCTGAGCATCGCGAAGACGCCGACGGCGGCCCAGATCGCGAGCGTCCGGAGGTCCTGCCCGTCGAACCCGGCCCCTGTCGTGAACGGGTTGAAGGCGTGCTGCAATCCATCCGCCAACGGCCGGATCGGGAAGAAATTGGCGACGTCGACCAGCGCCTTGGGCATCCCGGCCGTAGGGAACCAGATGCTCGAGATGAACGTCAACGGCAGGATCGTCAGGTTGACGACAACCGGTGCCGCCTCCGCGTTCGGAATGAACCGCGTGATTCCGATGCCGAGGGACGTGAACACCGCCGTGCCGAGCACGAGCGTGAGGATCAGTCCCGGCAGAGTGGAGACCCGGATGTGCACGCCGTAGGCGGTGGCGCCGAGGGCCAGCACGAGCACGGTCATCGAGAGCACGATCACCACGGTGGAGCCGATCCGCGCCGCGATGTAGGCCCATCGCGGGAGCGGGGTCCCCTGCATCCGCTTCAACACGCCCTGATCACGCAGGATCGCGGTGCTGATGGCCATGTTGACGTACGTGGTGGCGATGATGCCGTAGGCCAGGATCCCGGGCACGAAGAAGTCGTCGTACGGGATCCCGCCGAGGCTCTTGATGTGAGCCCCCTTGTCGAGCGTGGCGAAGATCACGAGGAACATCAGCGGGAACAGGAACGTGAACACCCCGCGCCCGCGGTTACGCCAGTAGGCGCGCTGCTCGTACCGGATCTGCCAGGCGACCAATCCCAGATCCTGCCTCATCGATGTTGTGGCAACCGCGCTCATAGAACCGCCTCCTCGGCTGTCTGATCCTTCTCTTCCACGGACTTGGTCAGCTCGAGATAGATGTCTTCGAGCGTGGGCTGATTGACCGAGAAGTGCTCGAGCTCGATGTCGTGCTCGACCGCCCACGTGGTGATTCGCTGCGCGGCCACCACGGGCTCCTTGGTCAACACGAGGACTCGGTCGCCCTCGAGTGTCCGCTGTTCGCAAGGCAAGTCGGGGAGATCCCCGAGTGACCAGGCCGAGGGCGGCGTGAAGTGGATCTCGGCCGGCCGGAGGTCCCGGCCCCCGAGCTCCTCGGGTCGGCCGATCGCGATGATCTGACCGGCGTTCATCACGGCCACGCGGTTTGCCAGATGCTGCGCCTCGTCCATGTAGTGAGTGGTCAGGAAGACCGTCTTGCCGAGGTCACACAGCGAG
>DATBYI010000609.1:0-2125 GCA_036513815.1 Solirubrobacteraceae bacterium | reverse complement strand
TCGGCCGCCGCCTGCGAGCGGTCCGACAGCCACCACAGCAGCCCGTCGTCGTCGGCTTCCTGGACGACCAGCGTCTGGTTGCTCGGGTGCAGTGCGGCCCAGGCGGCGTTGACGCCGGAGATGATCGGACCGTCATCGATCCGCTGTAGCTGGTTGTTGTTGAGCGGCGACTGGCCGTGCTTGGCCGTCAGGATGATCGCCGTCGAGTTGGCCTCGTGGTCGGCCTGGATCGTGTCGGCCATCTTCTGTAGGGCGTTGTTGACGTAGTCGAGCGCGATCTGCAGTAGCGGGCCCGGTACCTGCTGGCCGTTCACGGTCATGTAGCCACCCGGCAGCGATGGGCCCTCGATGAGGTTGCCCTGCGCGTCTTGGCCGATCACCGCCCCCGGCGAGTGCTTCAGCTTCTCGGCCGTCGAAACGGTCTGGAAGTTCATCCCGTAGATCGCCGGCGTGCCGACCTTCGGCCCCTTGCCGGAGTGGTCGTAGCCGTTGATCCAGTTGATGACCGCCTGAACCTTGTAGCCGTCGTACTGCTGGGTGGCGACGTTGTCGGCCGTCCACGCGCCGTCGACCGGATACGGCGCGCCGTTCGGCTCAACCGCCTGCGAGTCGATCTCCGGCCCGAAGAAGTCGTCGATGCTCATGCCGTTCGAGCCCGGGCCGTTGAACGACGTGTAGATCGCGTGCTTCTCCGCATACGCGGTCCGCAGGCCGGCGGCGTGGATCACCTGGAAGATCGTGTTGACCCCCAAGAAATCCCACGGCTGAATCGGCTTGCACGTCTTCGGGTCAACCGGGTACGTCGCCGGGTTCAGACCCGACTGTGGATGATCACTGAGGTTCATGATCAGGGCCGGGTTCTTGTCGACGCCGTTCGGGTAGATCGAGCCGCCCTCATCGAACGACGGGAACGTGTTGCTGGTGCTGCCCGTGAGCAGGTCCGGCACGTTGGCAAGGATGTCGTCGGGCGAGTCGTAGATCACATCGCCGCCCGGGACCGGACCCGAGCAGTTCGTGGTACCGCCCGGGAACACCCCGTGGCTGTACTCGTCGTCGTAGTAGATGCCGGTGACCTTGGGGTCGCCGCCGGTCATGATCGCCGTGCCGCCCGGATCGGAATCCGACGGGTCCGACGTGTGGTTGTTGGTGAACTCGGCGCCACCGGAGGCGAGCCGGGCAAGCTCCGAGCCCGGATGGTTGGCGACGTACCAGTCGAGGTCGGACTGGTGCATACCGTCGACCGAGATCAGCAGGACGTGTTGGATCGAATGCCCTCGATGACCGTGGTCACCGTAGCCGCCGTGATCGGAGTGGGCCGACACCGCGGCCGCGGATCCTCCGATCAGAGCGGCGGCGATCACCGAGATCGCCCCGAGCTTCGTGACTCTTCGCATGCGAACTTGCTCCTCTCGTTACGAGTCAGGAAGCGGGGACTTATATGGGGACGGTCCGGCACGGTCGTTGCGGAGCCGTGTCCCGATTATGTGTGTCGTCTTAGGCTTGGCCGGCGAGCTACGCGTGCTCCTGGCCCGTCGGCCCGGCCGCGAGATCGTCGATCAGGGCGGCCAGGCGGAGCAACAGGTCGGGCGCGAGCTCCTGCTCAGCCGGCGGAAGCGACGCGTAGAACGCGCGCTGGCGCCCTCGCAGCCATTCCTGCTCGTCGCCCAGAAGCCGGCGGCCGACATCGGTCAGGCTCACTGCCACCGCCCGCCGGTCCTCGGTCGAGCGCACGCGCCGCACGATCCCGCGACGCTCGAGTGCGTCGAGGATGCGCGTGGCCGTCGACGGCGCGATCCCGGCATGGTCCGCCAGCTCCTGCACGCGCGCCACCGGGCGCGTCGTCAGCACCTCGAGCAGGCCGTATTGAGACAGCGTCAGGCCGCCGTTAGACGCCGGCGCCCCCCGGGCGCGCCGCACCGCCTGCGCCAGCGCATCGAAGCCGGTGAGGAAATCGGTGCTGACGTTCGACTCCATCCCCTTGACCTTATCATGGTTGCCATGCTAACCTTTGGCATGCTAATGATTTTCGTCGATCCTGGAGCAAGACCATGTTCCGCAACATCATCGTCAGCATCGACGGGTCCGACCATTCGGACCGGGCCCTCGACGAAGCGATCGACATCGC
>DATBYI010000608.1:0-3689 GCA_036513815.1 Solirubrobacteraceae bacterium | reverse complement strand
TCACGCCGTTTCACCGCGCTTGGCTGCGGACGCCGCGCCGAGCCACGTGCGGAGCGCCGCGCCGACTCCCGCCCCTCCCACCAGGGCTCGACCCCGGCAGGCTCCCGACGCTCAGCGATCTCGGTCTACACCAGGAGGTCGACGATCCCATGCCCGGCGGCGAAACCGATGCACGCAGACGCCTGCGAGGGTTCGTCGCCAACCGGGCGGACCACTACGACGAGAAGCGGAACCTGCTCGGCGAGGACGGCGCGTCGCGCCTGTCGCCCTACCTCCACTTCGGGTGCCTGTCGCCGCGCGAGGTCGAGGACCGAGTCGCCGACGCGGCGTTTCGCCGGCAGCTCTGCTGGCGTGACTTCTTCGCCCACGTCCTCCTGCATTTCCCGGACAACGCGCATTGCGAGCACCAGACCCGTTACCGGCGCAAGATCCGTTGGAGCCACTCCCGCCGGCTCTTTGAGGCTTGGTGCGAGGGACGGACCGGCTACCCCCTGGTCGACGCGGCCATGCGCCAGCTCAAGCACGAAGGTTGGATGCACAACCGCGCTCGGCTCGTGGCCGGCTCGTTCCTGACCAAGGACCTCGGGATCGACTGGCGCTGGGGGGAGCGCTGGTTCATGCGCCTGCTGCTCGACGGAGACGAGGCGAGCAACAACGGCAACTGGCAGTGGATCGCGTCGGTCGGCGTCGACCCGCAACCCGCGTTCAGACGCATGTTCAACCCGGCGCGCCAGCAGGCGCGGTTCGACGCGGACGAGAAGTACCTCCGCCGATACGTCGCGGACCTAGGCGACGAGGACTACCCGGATCCGATCGTCGACCACGCCAGCGCGCGTCGCGACGCGCTCGAGCGCTACCGGTAGCCACGGGCCGGGGAGCGAGGCAACGGAATCCGCTCCCCGGCCCAGCAGCACCTCCGGGCCGGCCTGCGACGGGCCTGCGCCCTATCCCACGAATTCCGACATCGCGCCCGACTGGATCAGCGCGACGGTCGTCGCGATGTCCACGTCGAGATAGCGATCCCGGTCCAAGAACGGAACGTGCTCGCGCACGAGGCGGAAGGCCTCCTGGCTGCGCGGGCTGGCCTTCTCGATGCCGCGTAGCTCGAGCGCCTGGCAGCACGCCATCAGGTGGATGGCCGCGATGTTCTGAGCGAGCTCGACGATCGAGCGAGCGTCGCGGGCGGCGATCGTGCCCATCGAGACCTTGTCCTGGTTGTGCGCCTCGGTCGAGCGCGAGTGGATCGTCGTCGGCGCGCACAGGTGCATCGCCTCGGCGGTCATCGCCGACGCACACAGCTGAAGGCCCTTGAAGCCGTGGTGCAGTCCGGCCTCCGGATCCGTGTCGTCGAAGCGCTGAATCAGGTTGGCGGTGAGTCCGCGGTTGAACTTCTCGTCGACGACGAGCTCGAGCTGGCGGTCGACGACGTCGCACAGGTTGGCCAGCGCGACCTTCAAGGAGTCCATCGCCTGGCCGATATGGCCGCCGTAGAAGTTGCCGCCGCTTTCGACGCGCCCACCGGCCACGTTGAACAGCGGGTTGTCGTCGGACGAGTTGATCTCGATCGACACCCACTGCTCGACCCAGTCGAGCACGTCGCGCAGGACGCCGACGATGTGGGGCGCGCAGCGGATCGAGTACTTATCCTGGACGTGACGGTCGAGCTCGAGGAAGCCGGCACCGTTCATGCCGCCCGCGAACAGGTCGTCGCTGTCGGCCGCCAGATTCGACTCGGCCAGGATCTCGCGGATGTGCCGCGCGCTCGTGATCATGCCCGGGTGCGGCTTGGCCTCGTCGAACAGGAACGAGTTGAAGTGGCCGCGGTTGCCCAGCAGCGCCTCGGAGGCCATGGCGGTCATCAGGTCGGCGAGATCGGCGAGCTCACGGGACGCGCCGACGGCGAGGCAGGCGAACGCGCTCATGAACGAGGTGCCGTTGGTCAGGGCGAGCCCCTCCTTGGCCTCGAGCAGGAACGGCTCGAGTCCGAGCTCGTCCAGGACGTCGCTCGCGGGACGCGGGACGCCGCCGTAGAGGACCTGTCCGTCGCCGGCGAGGGCGCGCCCGACGTAGGAGAGCGGCGCGAGGTCCCCGCTGGCGCCGCACGACCCGCGCTCGGGGATGAACGGCGTGACGTCGTGATTGAGAAGGTCGAGCACGCGCTCGATCAGCTCGACGCGGACGCCCGAGTTGCCCTTCGACAGGCAGTTTGACCGGAGCAGCATCGTCGCGCGGGCGACCTCGGGGGGCGCGATCGCCCCGGTCCCGACGCCCATGAAGCGCAGGATGTTCTGCTGGAGCTGAGCGGTCTTGGCGGGGGCGATCTGGCGATGGGCGCTGTCGCCGAACCCGGTGGTCACGCCGTAGATCGGAATCTCTCGGTCGATCAGTTCTTGCTTGAGCGATCGGCTGGCTCGGACGGCCTCGGCCGCGCGCTCCGAGACGGTCACAGTGCGGCCCCCGCGGGAGACCTCGAGCGCGTCATCGATGGTGAGCGAGGCGCCGTCGAGCTCGAGCAGCGGACGGCCCGTGCGTTCAGTAAAAGGCAGAGCGGTAGCGGTCATGTATCGAATGTTGCCCAGTGATAGGCTCGACGCAACCAAGACGCACTCGATCGGCATCAACGTGCAGCTCAGCCGCCCTCTAGACACCATTGATCGCAAGATTGTTGCGTTGCTGCAGGAGAGCGCGAAGCGCACGTTCGCCGACATCGGCAGCGACGTGGGCCTGTCGGCGACCGCCGTGAAGCGGCGTGTCGACCGACTCGAAAGCGACGGGGTGATCACCGGGTACGGCGCGCGCATCAACTGGCGCGCGCTCGGCGAGGGGATCGAGTCGCTGATCGAGATCTACTGCGCCGACCGCACCTCGCCGGCCGACGTCGGCCGGTCGCTCGCCCAGGTGGACGAGATCGTCTCCGCGTTCACCGTCTCGGGCGAGGCCGACGCGGTGATCCGGGTGCGCGTCGACAGCATCGACCACCTCGAGCGGCTGGTCGAGCGGTTGCGGCGCGACCCCAACATCGTGCGCACGCGAACGCTGATCATCCTCTCCACCCTGCTCGACAGACCGTGAGGACGTTCGCCACTCCGGACACCGAGATCGAGCGCCGCGAGGACGGCACGATCATCCTGCGGTCCCGGCTGGCTCTGCCCGAGTCCGAGCCGTCGATCGCGGCGGTGCTGAGCAAGCGCGCTGCCGAGCATCCCGACCGGCCGCTCGCCGTGCACCGCGGCAGCACGCTCACCTACGGCGACGCGAAGCAGCGATCCGATGCGCTCGCACACACGTTCCGTGAGCTCGGCCTGGGTCCGGAGCGGCCGGTGATGATCCTGAGCGGCAACTCGCTCGAGCACCTGCTCGTCAGCCTCGCCGCCTACAGCGCCGGCGCCCCCGCGATGCCGATCAGCGTCGCGTACTCGCTCCAGAGCGCCGACCACGCGCGGATCAGGGCGATCGCCGAGCTGACCGAGCCGGGGCTCGTGTTCGCCGACGAGGCCGGGTCGTTTGAGAAGGCGCTCGACGCACTCGCGCCGAGCGTCCCGCAGGTGCTCGTGGCCCGCGGCGAGCGCAAGGGGGCGCTGCGCCTTGATGACCTGTTGACACGCGCCGCTCACCAAGCCAGTTCGCTCGATGGCGACCCGGGCGGGGAGGCGGTCGCCAAACTCCTATTCACATCCGGATCGACCGGC
>DATBYI010000607.1:0-3748 GCA_036513815.1 Solirubrobacteraceae bacterium | reverse complement strand
CGGGAGATAGCTCGGCCGCCGGCTCACTTGTTCGCTATCCGCAAGTCGGTCGTCTAAAGGAGGACAAGGATGTCCCGGTTCAAGTTCCGCACCCTTCAGCTCATGCTGACCGTGGTCGCCCTGGTCGCGCTGGTCGTGGTCTCGGGGGCCAACTTCAAGTTCTAATCACCAATGGCGATGGCCGGGCGCCCGGCGATTCGCCGGGCGTCCGGACCGGAGCTAATGAAACAGCGCACAGTCGAGCCCGTACGTTTGTACTGCGTCGCCGTGGCGCTGGTCGGCATCGCCCTGTTGGCGACGCTCGTCGCGGCCTCGCCGCTCAACTTGAATGGTCATCGGGCGATCGCGTTTGCCGCACTCGCCCCGAGCGTGCTCATCGGCGAGCTGTTCCCGCTCGAGCTGCCGCGACGCTCGGGCGACGGCGAGGTAACCGTCGCCGTCCTGTTTTCGTTCGCGCTCCTGCTCGGCGTCGGACTGATCCCCGCCCTCGCGGCGCAGATTCTTGCCTCGGTCGTTCAGGACCGGCTGGCCCGCAAGCCTTGGTGGCAGTTGGGCTTCAACATCGGCCAGTACACGCTGACGCTCGGCGCGGCGGCGGGCGTCCTGTGGTTCGCCGGCGCGTACGGCGTACTGCCCACCGGCGGCTTCAAGCCGGTCGACGTGCTCGCCGTGCTCGGCGCGGCGGCCGCCTACTTCACCGTCAACCTGGTGCTGGTCACGCGCGCCACCACGCTTTACCAGGGAATCCCGTTCCGCCGCGCGCTCGAATCCGACCTCACCTTCGGCCTGTCGGTCGGCGCGGTGCTGCTCTGCCTGGCCCCCGTCGTCGTCACGGTGCTCCAGTTCAGCCCGATCCTGTATCCGCTTCTGCTCGTGCCGCTGGTCGGCGTCTACCTGAGCGGCCGCCAAAGCGTCCGCACCGCCGCCGCCGAGCACCTCGCCCGGCACGACAGCCTCACCGAGCTACCCAACCGCCGATGGTTCCTGGAATCCGTCGGCGCCGCGCTCAAGAACCCTGGGCTCCGGTCCGGCGGGCTTCTGCTCGTCGACCTCAACGGCTTTAAAGACGTCAACGACACGCTCGGTCACCATCGCGGTGACCTCGTTCTGCAGGCGGTCGGCCCCCGCCTGCGCGCGTCGTTCCGCGGCGAGGACCTCGTCGCCCGCCTGGGCGGCGACGAGTTTGCCGTGTTCATGCCGGGAGCCGACTCGAGCGCGGCCCAAGCGGCCGTCGCGCGCCTCCAGGATGCCCTCCACAGGCCGGTCGATCTCGACGGAATCAGCATCGAGCTCGACGCGAGTATCGGGCTCGCCTGGTACCCCGAGCACGGCGAGGACGTCGACACGCTGCTCCAGCGCGCCGACGTCGCGATGTACCGCGCCAAGGCAAGCCACCACTCGCTGGTGATCTACCGCGCCGAGGACGATTACCACACCCCGGAGCGACTCGTGCTCGCGGCCGACCTGCGGCGGGCGCTCGCCGGCGATCAGCTCGTCCTGCACTACCAGCCCCAGGTGGAGCTCGGCCACGGCCGGCCGGTCGCCGCCGAGGGCCTGGTCCGTTGGCGCCATCCCCAGCGGGGCATGCTCGGGCCGTTCGAGTTCATCGAGGTGGCGGAGCGCACCGGGCTGATCAAGGATCTCACTAACCGCGTCCTCGATCTCGGCCTGAGCGACCTGCGCTCCTGGAACGAGCAGGGACGCAAGCTGTCTCTGTCGCTCAACGTGTCGGTACGCAGCCTGCTGGACCGCCGCTTCCCCGAGGAGGTCGAAACGCTCCTGAGCCGGCACGGGGTCGACGGGCGCGCGCTCACCCTCGAGTTGACCGAGAGCTCGCTGATGGTCGACCCTGAGGTCGCCAAGCGGACCATGAACGATCTCGCCGAGCTCGGCGTGTCCGTGGCGATCGACGACTTCGGCACGGGCTATTCCTCGCTGGCCTATCTCACCGACCTGCCGATCGGGGAGCTGAAGATCGACAAGTCGTTCGTGCGCGCCATGGGTTCCGACGCCCGCAACGCGATCGTCGTCCGCTCGACGATCGAGCTCGCGCACAACCTGGGCCTTCGCACCGTCGCTGAGGGGATCGAGGACGCGTTCACGTTCGAGCGGCTGCGCGCGCTCGGATGCGAGCTCGCCCAGGGCTTCCACATGAGCAAGCCGCTGCCGGCCGCGAAGCTCGAGGCCTGGTGGGATCTCCACACCGCTCCGCCCGCCGAGACCCCCGCCCCCGCGCCCGAGCCGACGCCGGCGCACCCCACCGCGGCCCAGTTGAGCGTCGCCTGATGCTGCTCGTCATCTGCGCCGTCTTGCTGCTCGTCACGGTCCCGCTGGCTGGCGGTTCGCTGCGCCGGCTGGCCGACATCGAGGTTCGCGCCGTGTGGGCGGTGCTGCTCGCGGCGATGATCCAGGTCGGGATCTCGAACGTCGCGCCAGGCGGAAGCCACGCGCTGCACGCCGGCCTGAACGTGCTCTCCTACGTGCTCGACGCCTACTTCATCTTCGCCAACCGGCGGCTGACGGGCGTCCCGCTCGTCGCCGCCGGTGCCGCGCTGAACGTCCTCGCGATCACCATCAACGGGGGCGTGATGCCGGCGAACGCGGTGGCGCTGCGCACCGCAGGGATCATGGCGCGGCCAGGGTTTGACAACTCGACGGCGCTGGCCCACGCCCACCTCGCCTTCCTCGGCGACGTGTTCCCGGTGCCCGGTCCCTGGCCGATCGGCAACGTGCTGAGCGCGGGCGACCTCATCATCCTCGTCGGCGCCTTCCTGCTCCTGCACTTCGCGTGCGGTTCACGCCTGTTCTCGCCGCGCTCTGCGCGCACCGCCACAATCTCAGGCGATGCGCGAGGTTCGACTGCCGGACTCTGAGCTTCCGCTCGCCACGGCGTCTTTCCTCGCCTGCCTGGCGACGATCCTCGAGCTGCCTGTCGAGGACCTGCCCCGCCCGGCCGCCGACGAGGACGTTCCGAGCGGCTGGACGGTGACCCGCTGGCTCGGCGGGCTCGGCCTGGGTCTGGTTCGGATCGCCGACGCGGCGTCGTTCACCTGGCCCGGTCCCTGGATCGGGGGGACGACCGACCCGCGGCGGTTTGTCGTCATGTACGGCGTCCCCTCCGGGATGGTGTGGGATCCCGCCGGCGGACCCGAGGTCGACCGCGCGCACGTCGACGACGGCTTCGTCGTCGCGGCCAGCGACATCGCGCTGGCGATGCCGCCCCGACCCGATGCTCCACTCGCCCCCGGGGTCGTCGAACGCCTGGCGGTCGCCCCGTCGGCCGGGGAGCCGGCCGAGCTCCTGCAAAGCGCGCACGCGCTGGCGGGGCGAGGGCTCCAGGGCGACCGCCACGTCGCGGGCACGGGCACGTTCCCGTCCGGCATGCCGGGGAGCGCGCTCACGCTGATCGAGGCAGAGGTGTGCGAGTCCTTCGACCCGCCGCTCGAGCCGAGCGAGCACCGCCGCAACATCGTCACCCGCGGGATCGATCTGAACGCGCTGGTCGGACACGAGTTCACGATCGGTGAGGTGCGCTGCCGCGGGATGCGGCTGTGCGAGCCGTGCACGGTGGCGCAGCGCTACGCGGGCCGGCCCGTGCTGAGAGCGCTCGTGCACCGCGGCGGCCTCCGCGCGGACATCCTGCGCGACGGCGAGATCAGGGTTGGCGATCCGGTCCGGACGGGCCCGCCCGGTCCCACGGACGCCGAGCGAAGCGAGGCCCACGGTGGCGGGGGTGGGTGGGCAGGAC
>DATBYI010000606.1:0-6840 GCA_036513815.1 Solirubrobacteraceae bacterium | reverse complement strand
CCCTCGTAGTTGCGCATCATCAGCTGCGCCTCGAGCTGCTTCATCGTGTCGAGCGCCACCCCGATCACGATCAGGATCGAGGTACCGCCGAAGAAGAAGTTGGCGGAGGTCTGGCTGATGAGGATCGTCGGCAGGGCGGCGATCGCGGCCAGGAACAAGGCGCCCGGAAAGGTCAGCCTCGCCAGGATGCGATCGAGGAACTCAGCCGTAGGTCTGCCTGGCCTCACCCCTGGGATGAACCCGCCGTACTTCTTGAGGTTGTCGGCCTGGTCGACCGGGTTGAAGGTGACCGCGGTGTAGAAGTAGGTGAAAAGGATGATCAGGATGCTCTCGCCGAGGACGTAGTGCCAGCCCTGCGGGCTGAAGAAGTTCTGTACGTCGGTCCAGAAGTTGTTGCGGTTCTGCCCGAGCAGCTGGCCCAGCGTGGGTGGAATGGCCATCATGCTCGCGGCGAAGATGACCGGGATGACGCCGGCCATGTTCACGCGCAGGGGCAGGTAGGTCTGGCTGCCCTGGGTCATCCGTCGGCCGATCACGCGCTTGGCGTACTGGATCGGGATGCGGCGCTGGCCCTCCTGGACGAACACGATCGCCGCCACCACGCCGATCGCGATGAACGGCATGATCACGCGGAACACCTGGTCGGGGTTCGTCCACCAGGAGTGGATGCCGTTGGGAATCCGCGCGACGATGCTCGCGAAGATCAGCAGCGAGATCCCGTTGCCGATGCCGCGCTGGGTGATCAGCTCGCCCATCCACATCAGCAGCACGGTGCCCGCGGTCAGCGAGATCACGATCAGGAACACCTTGGCCAGGTTGAAGTTCGTGATCACGGTCACGCCGGCGCTCGTCTCGAAGCTCCGGAACAGGAACACGTAGCCGATCGACTGGGCGAAGGCGAGCCCGACCGTGAGGTAGCGCGTGTACTGCGTGATCCGTGCCTGGCCGACCTCGCCCTCCTTGGAGAGCTTCTCGAGTGAGGGGACGACGACCTGGAGCAGCTGCAGGATGATCGAGGCCGTGATGTAGGGCATGATCCCGAGCGCGAAGATCGCGATCCGCCCGAGGCCACCGCCCGAGAACAGGTTCAGGAAGCCGAGGATGCTCGAGCCGCCGAAGTTGTTCTGAATCGCCTGGACGGCCGACGCGTTGATTCCCGGCGCGGGGATGTGCGTGCCCAGCCGGTACAGCGCCAGGACAACAGCCGTGAACAGGACCTTCTTGCGGATATCGCCAACCCGGAACGCACCGAGGATGGTCGAAATCACTTGGCCAGGCCCCCGCCCTCGGCCTCGACGATCACCTCGCAGGTACCGCCGGCCGACTCGATTCGCTCGCGGGCGGCCGCGCTGAAACCGTGCGCGTGCACGGTCAGCGGCTTGGACAGCTCACCCTTGGCCAGGATCTTGACCGGGATGCCCTTGCGGGTGGCCAGCCCCTTGGCGTGTAGCGCCTCGAGCGTGACCGCCTCGCCGGACTCGAACCGCGCCTCGAGGTCAAGCAGGTTGACCGGCTGCGTGTGGGTCCGGAACGGCTCGAACGGCATCGACTTCTTCATGTGCGGGCCGCGCAGCTTGCGCATCCGCATGTGAATCGGGTTCTGCCCGCCCTCGAACCGCGCGCGGCGCTTGGCGCCTGAGCGCGAGCCCCAGCCCTTCTGGCCGCGCCCCGACGTCTTGCCCGTGCCCGAACCCTCGCCGCGGCCGACGCGCTTACGCGGCCGGCGCGACCCGCGGGCCGGCCTCAGGTTGTGCAGCCCGATGCGCTCCTGGCCCTCCGGCGCGCCGTCTTCGCGAGGCTCACCCACTGGACTCCTCCGACACCTCGACGAGATGCGCCACCTTGGCGATCATCCCGCGGATCTGGGGTGTATCGGAATGCTCGACGCTCTGTCCGATCCGGCGCAAGCCGAGCGAGCGCAGCGTGTCCCGCTGGCGCTGATCGGAGCCGTTGCGCGACCGGCGCTGGGTCACGACGAGCTTGCTCACGCCTCGGACCCCTCAGGCTCGGCGGACGCCTCGGGCTCGGCCGCAGTCGCGGCCGCCGCCTCAGCGCCACCGCCGTTGCCGTTCGCGCTGGGCGTGGCCGAGAGCGTCTCGGACGCGACCTCGGGCTGCGTGGTCAGCCCCAGCACCTGGTTGACCGAAAGTCCTCGGATTTCTGCGACCTCATCCGGCGTGCGCAGGGACTGGAGGCCGGCCATCGTCGCCTTGACCAGGTTGATCGGATTCTGGGACCCGAGCGACTTGGACAGGATGTCGTGGATGCCGGCGAGCTCGAGCACGGCGCGGACGCCACCGCCGGCGATGACGCCGGTACCGGGCGACGCGGGCTTCAGGAACACGCGCCCCGCGCCGAAGATGCCGGTGGTCTGGTGGGTGATCGTCGAACCGTGCTTGGGCACGCGGTAGAGGTTCTTCTTGGCCTGCTCGACGCCCTTCTGGATCGCCACGGGGACCTCGTTGGCCTTCCCGTAGCCGATCCCGACGATCTCGCGCTCGTCGCCGACGACGACCAGCGCCGTGAACGAGAAGCGCCGGCCGCCCTTGACCACCTTGGCCACGCGGTTGATCTCGACCACGCGCTCCTGGAGGTCGAGTCCGGCGGAAGAGACTGAGCGATCGCGTATCACGGGCATGAGCAGATCCAGGTTAGCGGGCTGACTTAAATTATTTGCGGCGGCGCCTGACGGCGGCGCCTCAGAAGGTCAGCCCGCCCTCGCGGGCCCCGTCGGCGAGCGCCTTGACGCGCCCGTGGTACTGATAGCCGCCGCGGTCGAACACGGCGCTGCTCACTCCGGCCGCGACCGCGCGCTGCGCCAGGAGACCGCCCGCGCGCGTGGCCTGCTCCATCGGGCCCAGCCCGCGCAGCTCGGCTTCGGTCCAGTTGACCGAGGCCAGCGTGCGGCCGGAATCGTCGTCGATCAGCTGCGCGAAGATGCCGCGGTTGGAGCGGAACACGGAAATCCGGGGACGCTCGGCGGTGCCGTGGATCTTGGCGCGGACACGCCGCCGGCGCTTCAAACGACGCGTCGGCTTGGTCAAAACGGTCATGCGCGCTTGCCCACCTTCCGGGCGACGTACTCGCCCTCGTAACGGATGCCCTTGCCCTTGTAGGGCTCGGGCTTGCGCTGCTTGCGGATCAGCGCGGCAACCTCCCCGACCTGCTGCTTGGAGGCGCCCCGCACGACGATACGCGTCGGCTGCGGTACCTCGAACTCGATCCCGTCCGGGGCCTTGATCGAAACCGGGTGCGAGTAGCCGAGGGCGAGCTCGAGGTCACGCCCGCGGAGCGCGGCGCGGTAACCGACGCCCTGGATCTCGAGGCGCTTCTCGAACCCGGCGGTGACGCCCTGGACCATGTTGGCGATCAGCGTGCGCGTCAGACCGTGCAGGGCGCGGTGCTCGCCGCGGTCGGTGGGACGCGTGACGACGATCTGGCCGTCGTTCTGTTCCACGCCGATGTCGCGGTTGATGCGCTCGGACAGCTCGCCCTTGGGTCCGTTGACCGTGACGCGCTCGGGCTCGATCGCGACGGTCACACCGGCCGGTACGGAAATCGGTTGTCTGCCGATACGGGACATAGCTCAGGACGACGGTCTACCAGACCTTCGCCACGACCTCGCCGCCGACGCCCTCGATCCGGGCATCGTGGCCGGTCATGACGCCTCTCGACGTCGAGATGATCGCGGTCCCCATGCCGCCCTGGATCCGCGGGATGTGGGCGTGATCGACGTAGGTGCGCTGGCCGGGGCGCGAGACGCGCTGCAGACCGGTGATTACCGGCTTACGCGCCTGGGTGTACTTGAGCGTGATCGTCAGCTCCTGGCCAGGCCGGCCCGGGGCCGGGTCATGGACGTTGTAGGCGTCGATGTAGCCCTGCTCGTGCAGGATGCGAGCGATCTCGCGACCCAGCTTGGAGGCCGGGATCGTCACGTCGTGGTGCTGCGCGGCCGCCGCGTTGCGGATCCGGGTCAGCAGGTCGGCGATGGGGTCGGTCATCGTCACGGCGTCACCAGCTCGACTTGGTCATGCCGGGGATGTAACCGTTGTGCGCGAGCTCGCGCAGACAGATCCGGCACACGCCGAACTTGCGATAGACGGCACGGGCCCGGCCGCACCGCCGGCAACGGGTGTAACCGCGCGTTTTGTACTTGGGCGTGCGCTGTTGACGAACAACCTGTGAAGTCTTGGCCATGGGCTCCTCTACGTCTGACTGGCGGCCGCCTCCGGACGGCCTTCTCTTGAGAATGGCATCCCGAGCGCCTCGAGCAGGGCGAATGCCTCGTCGTCGCTCTGGGCCGTGGTCGTGATCGTGATGTCCAGGCCGCGAACCTGATCCACCTCGTCGTAGTCCACCTCGGGGAAGATGATCTGCTCGCGCACGCCCATCGAGTAGTTGCCGCGGCCGTCGAACGACCGCGGGTTGAGCCCGCGGAAGTCGCGGATCCGCGGAATGGCAACCGACATCAGACGGTCGAGAAACTCGTAGCCGCGCGCGCCGCGAAGCGTGACGGCGACTCCGACGGGCATCCCCTCGCGGACCTTGAACTGCGCGATCGACTTGCGGGCGCGGCGGACGTTGGGCCGCTGGCCCGTGATCGTGGCGAGCTGCTCGGAGGCCGCGTCGAGCATCTTCGAGTCCTGCTTGGCGTCGCCGACGCCCATATTTACGGTCACCTTTGTGATCCGCGGGACGCGCATCGGCGTCGAGTAGCCGAAGCGCTCGGTGAGCGCCGGGAGGATCTCTTCGCGATAACGGTTCTGCAGTCTGGCTTCAGGCATCGGTCAGTCCAATCTAGTTCCGCTGCGCCGGGCGATCCGGTAGCGCTTGCCATCGTGGACCTCGATCCCGATCCGCGTGGGCTTGTCGTCCTTCGGATCGGCCAGCATCACGTTGGAGACGTGGATCGGTCCCTCCTTCTCGATCACGCCGCCGACCGTCTCGGCCCGCTGGGCGCCACCCACCTGGCGAGGACGCTGGTGGCGCTTGACGATGTTGAGGCCCTCCACGTACACGCGGTCCTTCTTGGGATCGACGCGGAGGATCCGCCCGCGCTTACCGCGGTCCTTGCCCCCGACCACGATCACCTGATCGCCTTGCTTGAGTCGCGCCGGCATGCCTACAGCACCTCCGGAGCGAGCGAGACGATCTTCATGAAGTTGCGCTCGCGGAGTTCGCGCGCCACCGGGCCGAAGATGCGCGTTCCGCGCGGGTTGTTCTGGTTGTCGATCAGAACGGCGGCGTTCTCGTCGAAGGCGATGTAGGTGCCGTCCTCGCGCCCGTAGGACTTGCGCGTGCGGACCACCACCGCGGTGACCACCTCGCCCTTCTTGACCGACCCCTGCGGGCTGGCCTGCTTGACGGTGGCGGTGACGATGTCGCCGACGCCGGCGTAGCGGCGGCGGTGGCCGCCGCGGACGCGGATGACCAGGATCTCGCGGGCGCCCGTGTTGTCGGCGACCCGGAGGCGTGTCTCGTTCTGGATCATCGGTCCGGCCTCACTCCGCCCGCTCGACGACCCGAATCAGCCGCCAGCGCTTGGTCCGCGAGAGCGGACGCGCCTCGCGCACGATCACCGTGTCGCCGATGTGCGCGTCGTTCGTCTCGTCGTGGGCGTGCAGCGTGTTCGAGGTGCGGACGATCTTCTCGTAGCGGCGGTGGCGCCGAGCCGTGTCGATCCGCACGGTGATCGTCTTGTCGGCCTTGTCAGACACCACGACGCCCTGACGCGTCTTCTGGCGACCCGGCCCGTGCTCGCGCGCAAGCTGGTCCTCGGTCACCGTGCCGGAAACGGCGGCGCGAGCCTTCTCGCGCGTGCGGGTCCGCTCGACTCTCCGAGCCTGCGCCTTGCGCTGGCGCTCGGCGAGCCGCTCGGCGTGGCGCTCCTCGGGCGTCAGCGGCTTGCGCGCCTTGGACTGCGCGGCCTTGGACGCGCGGGCGCGGCGCCGGCGCTCCTTGGGCGCGACGATCTCAGGCGGCTCGCGCGGAGCGGCCGGCTCGGCGGGTGCCGGCGCCTCGGGCGCGGTCTCCTCAGCCTTGGCCTCCGCCGCGGCGGGTGTCTCTTCGGTCTCGTTGTTCTCAGTTTCAGCCATTGTCGTCCTGCTCGTTCAGTTCTCGTTCGCGCTGGATGGTGAGCGACCGCGCGATCTCGCGCTTGGCGTTCTTCAGGCTCGAGGTGTTCTCGAGCTCCGACGTCGCGTGCTGGAAGCGCAGTCCGAACAGCTCGCGTCGCGCAGTCTTGATGTGCTCGAGCAGTTCGTTGTCGCTCAGGTCGCGGATGTCCGACGTCCTCATGTCATCCGTCCTCTCGCATGACAAATTTCGTCCGCACCGACAGCTTGTGGCCGGCCAGCCGCATCGCCTCGCGAGCCAGCGGCTCGGGCACGCCGGCGAGCTCGAACATCACCCGGCCGGGCTTGACGACCGCGACCCAGCCCTCGGGCGAGCCCTTGCCCGAGCCCATGCGGGTCTCGGCCGGCTTCTTGGTGAAGGACTTGTCCGGGTACACGTTGATCCAGACCTTGCCGCCGCGCTTGATCTTGCGGGTCATGGCAATACGTGCGGCCTCGATCTGGCGGTTGGTAAGCCAACCGGCGTCGAGCGCCTTCAAGCCGTACTCGCCGAACTGAACCTTGGTCTGCCCGCGCGAGAGCCCGGCTCTGCGGCCACGATGAACCTTGCGATGCTTGACGCGTTTGGGGGCGAGCATTAGCTCCCACCGCCTCCGGATGCGGGCGGACGTCCGCCGCCGCCACCGCCGCTACGACCGCCCGGCCCGCCAGGACCGCGACCGCCGCCACCGCCGCCGCCGCTACGACCGCCCGGCCCGCCAGGACC
>DATBYI010000605.1:0-13930 GCA_036513815.1 Solirubrobacteraceae bacterium | reverse complement strand
AAGCCGAGCCGGTGCTGGACGCCGTGCTGGAACTCGACGAGCTCCCGCAAGCGGCCAGCACGAGCGCTGCGAGCACGGCGCTCGCCACCCACAGCGGTCGTTTGTACTTCCTCATGCGTCCTCCTCCTAGAGGTTTGTCGGGCGACAATCTAAATCACCGGAGCGCGAGCGGGGTTCCTCGCGCGGGGCCCTAATCAACTGGCAACACGGGCCAGCCAGGCCAGCCAGGCGAGCCCGCGACCCTCGGCGCGTTCGAGGTCGACCCCCGTGAGCTCCGAGATCCGGGCGATCCGGTCGCGCAGCGTGTTGCGGTGCACGGGCAGCATCGCCGCGGTGGCGCCCTTCTCGAAGTTGTTCTTGATTAATTGATCGAGGGTCCGGGCGAGCTCGGCGTGGTCGCCATCGAGCGGGCTGTAGACGCGGGCCCGGATCTGGCTCGCGAGGCGGGGCGAGCGGCGCAGCAGCAGCTCGGGCAGATACTCGCCGGCGTCGAGCACCCCACGCTCGCCGCGAGCGAGGGCGAGGTGCGCCACGTCCCGGAGCTCATCGAGCGCGCGGCCGCGTTCGGCGCCGATCGCGGGCGGTCGGGCAGCGATCACGGCGCGCGAATCGAGCGCCAGCCTGCGCCACGGCGCCGCTCCGGCGGACAGCCCGACGACGCGGCGGCCCTCGGACGCGGCCAGCGCGCCCTCCTCCCGGAGCTTGGCCGCCAGCTCGGCGTGCCGCTCGGGCGAACGATCCGGAAGCCCGATCACGAACGGCCGGGCCGCCCGCTCGAGCGCGAAGCCGAGCCCCGCAGCCAGGCGATGGTCCTCGGGCAGCGGCGACTCCTCCGCCTCGATCCGACGCAGCAGTGCTCCGGCGGCGATCTCCTCCGCGCTCGTTGTGGTCGCTGCCGCGGCGGACGCGTGGCCCTCCGAATAGATGCGCGAGACGCGGTCGACGTACTCGAACAGCAGGTCGGCGGATTCGAGCAGCGCGGGGTGCTCGTCTTCGGTGGCCGCCTCGAGCATCGCCCGCCACGCAAAGCGCGCGCCACGCCGGAAGTTGGCCGGGACCACGTCGGGTCCAAAGCCCTCGCGCGCCCGGGCGCGCGCGTGCTCCCGGAACACACCCAGCTCCTGTTCGCTCGGCGGCTCACCCTGGACGAGCCACCGGATCATCAGGTCGAGGTTCCAGCGCACCCACGCGCGTACGTCCTCGCGAGGCGGATGCAGCTGCTGGAACCCCGGCTGCTCCCAGAAGCTGTCGAGCACCCGGTCGGTGAACGCTTCGAGGTCGGCCCGGGTGACGATCCTGCCCAGCACCTCGCCGCGCGTGAGCGCCTCCATGCCCGCAGTATGAACTGTGCAATTGCACAATCCGCCGGTTCGAGAAGCGTGCGGGGTGACGGGTTGGCCGATCCATCTGCCGGGCACGATGTGCGATGGGATGGCAGGGAGACGCTTAACGACTGGCGTGCTGGCGATGCTCGCGGTCGTCGTGTTGCGCGTGGTGCCCGCCGCGGCGAATCCGCCAACGACGTTCAACCCGGTGGTCGAGGCCGAGAACTTCTCGATCACTCAGCAGCGTCAGACGATCTACGACACGCCCTCCTACCAGGCCCAGCTCGCGATCGACAGCGCCAACTCGACCGCCCAGGCGCTCGCCACCGAGGCCGCCGACCCCGGGCGGTTCTTCACCAATGATCTGTGCTGGAACCTGTCCAACGGCTGCGCCGGCGACATCCGGCTGAACAATTGGGCGGCCAACGGCTACGGGCTCGTTCGCCCCGTGCTCTTCACAGCTCGCGACGGCGCGACCATCTCCGGCCACGTGTGGGCCACCGTGGCCGGCCCGGCGAAGCGACCCGGGATCGTGATCACCGACGGCTCAGTCCAGGCCGATGAGAACATGTACTGGTACGCGGCTCAGGCCTTGGCCAAGGCCGGCTATGTCGTTCTCACTTTCGACCCGCAGGGACAGGGTCAGTCCGACACGTTCGGGGCATCGCCCGACCAGGACGAGGGTGTCCCGGCCCAGACGACCGGCACGCCCTTCTACGACGGCACCGAGGACGCGATCGACTTCTTCCTCTCGACCCCTTCGCACCCCTACGAGCCGGTGCCAAGCTGCACCTCGGGTACGAGCCATGCGGCGAAGCAGAACTCTCGTGTCGCGGCCGGGCTCGACGCCGCTTACAACCCGTTCTGGAGCCTCTTGGATCCGTCCGAGCTCGGGCTCGCCGGCCACTCCTACGGCGCCGCCGGCGTGTCCTACATCGGCCAGTGGGACCCCCGCGTCAAGGCGATCGTCGCCTGGGACAACCTCGGCGGTCCGGGGCCCGACGACTCGCCCGTACCCGGCGCCGCGCCGGGCGCGCCGGCGGAGACGATTGGCGAGTCGGCCTGCCCGGCCGATCCGGCCGATCGCACCACCGTCCCGATTACCAAGCCGGCGCTGGGGATGTCGGCCGACTACGGCCTCCCGCCGGCCCCCAACACCTCGCTGCCCAACCCGGAGGGCAAGTCGACCTGGTCCTTGAACTACTCCAAGGCCGGCGTCGATACGGGCGAGATCATCATCCGCGGCGGCTCGCACCTGGACTTCAGCTTCATCCCCAACCAGGCGTTCGGCGCCTCGCTCCGCGGCGCGGACATGATCGCCTGGTACACGACCGCGTGGTTCGACAAGTACCTCAAGCACGCCCCGAACGCCGACAACGAGCTGCTCACCCAGCGCTGGCGCGACGACCCGATCGAGGCCTCGATCGACCCCAACCACGACGGCAACGCGTTCTCCTTCTACTACGACTCGCGTCTGGACATCCACCTGGCGAACGGGCAGGTATGGGACTGCGAGGACCTGCGCGACGCCTGCGCGGGGATGGTTCCCGAGAGCCAGGACGGCTTCCCCGGTACCTATTCGTATCTCGCCGTCGACACGAGCCCTGATGCGGTGACCGGCTCGGGCGCCACGCTCCGCGCCGGGTCCAGCCTGACCCGCTGACGGCTGCCTGACTCGTCAGGACGCCCTGCCTAACCCGTCACGCCGCCCTGCCTAACCCGTCACGCCGCCCTGCTTAACCCGTCACGACGCGCGGACCGCGCCGGCCGTGTCGACTTACGCATGCCCCACATGCGTAAGTCGTCACACCAGCTCGAGCGCGCACCAAATGACGACTTACGCAGGTAATCCCGGCTATTCGACCCTCAGCACGGCCTTGCCGTTCACGCGCCGGTCGAGCAGCGCCTCGATCGCTTCGGCCGCGTCGTTCCAGGGCAGCGTCAGGTCGATCTGGGCGTCGAGCTTGCCCGCCGCGACCAGGTCGGCCAGGCGCCGGAGATCGGTCGCGCCGCTGCGCGTGTGGTCGATGATGTCGAACACGTAGAAGGCGTAGAGCTTGGCGCGCGACGCGCGGGCGAAGAGCTCGCGCGCGGGATAGGAGACGGGCTCCGTCACGGTCGAGGCGAAGCTGACGACGGTGCCTCCCGGGGCCACGCGCTGGAGCGCGGCGCCGAGCACGGGCCCTCCCACGGCGTCGAGGATCGCCTCGTAGACCGGCCCGTCGAGATCGATCTCGGGCGCGAGCTCGTCCGCGCCCAGCTCCTTGAGCCCCTCGGTCCGGCGTGAGATCCCCGTCACGTGCGCGCCGGCCAGCTTGGCCAGCTGGATGGCGAAACGTCCGACGCCGCCGCTCGCGCCGGTGACCAGCACGCGCTTGCCGAGCACGAAGCCGACCACCTCGAGCGAGCGCAGCGCGGTCAGCCCGGCCACCGGCAGGGTGGCGGCTTGCTCCAGAGTTATCCCGTCGGGCAGCTCGGCCAGCCGCTCGGTCTTGACGGCCGCGAACTCGGCCCACGCGCCGGCGTTCTTCAGCCCGACGACGCGAGCACCCTCGCGGGGCCCGCTGCCGTCGGCCGCCGCCCGGCGGACCGTACCGGCGAGGTCCCAACCCGTGATCGTGCCCGGCTCGAGCTGCGCCAGCCGCCGCGTCTCGCCGCGGTTCAGGCTGATCGCCTTGACCTCCACGAGCGCCTCGTCGGGAAGCGGGGCCGGATCGGAGACCTCGGCCAGCTCGGCGTAGGGCGCCGACTGCCTGGAGACGAGCGCGCGCACGGCCGGACAGGCTACTGTGCCGCCCGTGGTCCGTCTGACCCGGCCCCTCCTGCTCGCCGCCGTGACCCTGGGGCTGATCTGCTCGCCGGCGCGCGCCGCAGACACGCACGGCCGCTCGGCGGCGCCAGACAGTGGCGCCTTGCACGTCCACTGGATGCGCGGGTTCGCGGCGCCCGGCACCCCCGCTCGCTACGACAAGGTGGGCGTACTCGAGGTCGGCCCCCGCACGGCCCGTAACGTGCTCGTGCTCGAACCGGGCACGTCAGCCGGGTCGGCCTACTTCCTGCCCCTCGCGCAGTGGCTCGTGAGCCGCGTCCACGGGTGGCAGGTGTGGTCGGTCGAGCGGCGCGAGAACCTGCTCGAGGATCAGTCGAGGCTCAATCTGGCCAAGACCGGCCGGTTGAACGCGACGCAGCTGTTCGACTATTACCTGGGCTGGCTCCTCCCAGGCGCCTATTCCGGGCCGCACCTCAGCCTGATCCCGGACTCGAAGGTGGAGTTCGCCAAACAGTGGGGGATGAAGGTCGCAGTCGAGGATCTGCATCACGTGATCGCGGCCGCCCGCCGGCGCGGCGGCCTGGTCGTTCTCGGCGGCCACTCGCTGGGCGGTGCCGTCGTGACCGCGTATGCCACCTGGGACTTCAGCGGCCATGCCGGCGCCGACCAGCTCGCCGGCCTCGTCTACATCGACGGCGGAAGCGCACCGCCCGTCGACGCTCCCAGCGCCCGCGAGGAGCTGACCGTGCTCAACTCGTCCGAGACCTCCCCGTGGCTCAGCTTCGGCGGAATCGGGGCGCCGTTCGCCGGCTTGTTCAGCGCCGCCGGCGCCACCGCCGCGCTGATCGACCCCGACGGCGCCTCTCTGGCCCAGAGCTCGGGGCTGCTGAACCCGTTCCACCTCACGCCCGACGTGCCGGTCACCAACCTGGCGCAGTTCGGCTTCGCCCTCAACGTCGGGACCTCGCCGGCCGGCCTGATCGCCGCCCAGGCCCACCTCGGACCCGGACTCACCGCCGCCGGCCCGCTCCACGGATGGAACAGCACGGGCGCGCTGACCCCGATCGCCCGCTACGCGGAGATGTTCGCCGGCTCGGGTGTCGACGGGGCCGACGGCTCGGAGTGGTACTTCCCGCAGCGGCTGACCATCGACACCGGCGCGGTCGGCAACGGCCTCGCCAATCCGGCCCAGCAGGTGCTGGGCGTCGACGCCACGATGGGTCGCAACCTCCCAAAGGCTCTCGATATCTACGCTTTCGGTGCGCGCCTCGGCGGCGCCGGGGTGCTCACCGACGCCCAGGGACTTGCCGCCGAGTCCGGCATCCCGGCCAAGAACGTGATGCTGATCAACCGGGCGTCGACCTACGCGCACAATGACCCGGCCGGCGCGTATCCGCGCAACGCGTTCTTCAGTGGACTAGTTCGCTTCCTGGAACGCGTCCAGACACCGCCGGCCAAAGCGCCGCCGCCCAAAACGCCCCCGCCCAAATCGACGCGATAAAGGCCGTCCCGGGCGCCGTTCGCGGGCTCGCGTAGTCACCCTCCGCATTACGCACACCGAGGGTTGCAATCCGCACAACCCGCTGGTAGCGTCCGCCCACCTGGAACGTTCCACACAGGCAGCCATCAGCACGAATCGGAGGGCGGAGGAGATGAGCAGCATCACTGGGGCGCCGGCCGGGACGACGACACAATCGCGTGCCGGCGCGGGTCTGTTCACCCGTCAGTCCTCAGGACTGGTCCGCGAGCTTGGCATCCTCGCGGCGACGGGTATCGCGCTGGCCTCGGTGGCCCTGCCCGACACGTTCATCAACTTCAACGCTGGGCTGACCGATTTCAGCCAGGTCGAGTTCTATCTCCCGCTACTCGCCGGCGCATTCATCTGGTTCGTGGCGATGTTCGCCTACCGCTACCTGGTCGAGGCGATCCCCCGCGCCGGCGGCGAGTACGTGTTCCTCTCCCGCATCGTCTCCCCGGTGGCGGGCTCGATGGCCGGCATCGGCCTGGCCGTCGTGTTCACCTACGTGCTCGCCACCAACGCGCACTTCTTCGCCGCCTATACGCCGTTCATGCTGACCGGCCTGGGCGACGCGTTCCACAGCCACGCGATCTCCCAACGCGGCTAACCATGTGGGCAGCAAGGGCGCGATCGGCGCCATCAGCGTCGGCGTGATGCTCGCGGTCGCCGTCTTCTCGTTCTTCTCGCTCAAGCGCGTGGCCCAGATCATCATCGGCTTCATCGTCCTGCAGCTGCTCGCCTTCCTCGTCCTCGCGCTGCTGCTGGCCGACCACTCGCGGACCGACTTCATCAACGCCTTCGCGCGCTACAGCAACCACCCCGGCGCCTACCAGGACGTGATCAGCGCCGCCAAGTCCTCTGGCGTGGTGTTCGGCGCCTCGGTCGGCGCGATGATCGCCACGATCCCGTTCATGGTCGTCAACTACAACGGCGTCCTCTACTCCTATTACGTCGGCGGCGAGCTCCGTCGACCGGCGCGCACCTACCTGTACGCGTCGGCGATCAGCATCGGGCTGCTGGTCGTCGTCTGGGTCGGAGTGTGGGCGCTCCTGCGCCACACCGCCGGCCTTCACTTCATGCAGGCCCAGGCCAACCTGGGCAACAGCAACGCGACGGCCTACGGCAAGATCACCAGCCTGCAGTCCTCGGCCGGCGGCCTCGGGTACGGGCTCGCGCTGTCGGGCGACCCGATCTCGAAGATCCTGCTCGCCACCACCATCCCGCTGGCCGCGGTCGCGGTCAACATCGCCTTCCTCGCCTGCACGACGCGCGTCCTGTTCGCGCTCGCCTTCGACCGCCTGCTCCCGATCCGCGTCGCGCAGGTCTCGGAGAAGAACCACGCGCCGACCACCGCGATCGTCATCGTGCTGATCATCAGCATCCTGTTCTGTCTGCTTCTGGCCTTCGTCAACATCTCGAACATCGTGGCCCTCGAGGCACTGTTCTTCGCGCTGATCCTGCTCGCCGGCGGGATCGCCGCCACCTTCCTGGCCCACCGCCGGCCCGAGCTGGTCCGGCGCGCCGGGCAGACCGACGTCGACCGCTGGGCCGGGCTGCCCGTCGTCACGTGGTTCGGCGGCGCCACGACCGCGCTCGCGCTGTTCACCGTGATCGAGGTCATCGCGCACCAGAACGCGTACGGCAAATTCAGCTTCGAATCGGTCACCGCGCTGGTCGTCGTGCTTATCGCCGGGCCCGTCATCTACGGGATCGCGCGCGGGATGCGCCGGCGCCAGAACGCGCTCGATCTGAGCATGGCGATGCGCGAGCTACCGCCCGAGTAGCGGATGTTCGGGTCGGGCAAGGGCCGCCGGCAGCGCGCTCTCCGGATCTTCTTCGCGACCGACGTCCACGGCTCGGAGCGCTGCTTCCGCAAGTTCCTGGCCGCGGCGCGGATCTACGAAGCGGACGCCCTCGTGCTCGGTGGCGACGTCGCCGGCAAGGGCCTCGTCCCGGTCACCGCGGACAACGGCACGCTGAGCGCTGAGGTCAAGGGGGAGCGAGTGACCGTGCCCGCGGAAGAAGAGGAGCGACTGAACGCCGAGATCAACCAGGTCGGCTTCTATCCGGTGCGCCTCCAGGAGGCCGAGATCGCCGCCCTCGAGGAGGACCCGGCCGAGCTCGATCGCCTCTTCCGGGCCGAGATCGTCAAGCAGGTCGAGCGCTGGTGCGAGCTCGCGGAGCAGCGCCTCGAGCCCCGTGTGCGCTGCATCATCACGCCGGGCAACGACGATCCGGTCGACATCGACCCGGTCCTGCGCGCCGCTGGGCGGATCGAGTGCCCCGAGGCCGAGCTGTGCGAGCTCGGCCCGATCGTCATGGCCAGCCTTGGCGACGTCACGCCAACGCCGTGGAACACCGAGCGCGAGTACTCAGAAGAGGAGCTCGCGGGACGGATCGCCGCGATCATGGACCAGGTAGGGCCCGGGCAGGCCAGCGTGATCAACTTCCACTGCCCGCCGTATGGATCGGGACTCGACACCGCGCCCGAGCTCGACGAGACCCTCAAGCCCATCGTCCGCGGCGGCCGGCCGAGCTTCGTCCCGGTCGGGAGCCACGCCGTCCGCGACGCGATCAAGCGCTACGCGCCCGTCGTCGGGTTGCACGGCCACATCCACGAGTCCCGCGGCGCCCAGAAGATCGGAAAGACCCTGTGCCTCAATCCCGGCAGCGACTACACCGCCGACCTCTTGCGGGGCGCGGTGGTGGACATCGCGCAGGACGGAAGCTACCTTGACTTCCTCCTGACCGCCGGATGATGAGCACGACCGACGCCGACGCCACCGCTCTCGCCGACCCGATTGCCGAGGGTCGCCGCGTGGTGCAGGCCGGCGCCGACTGCGGCGTGGTGCTGCGGCTCCTCGGCGGGGTCGCGGTGTTCATCCACGCTCCCGACGGCAAGCCGCTGCTCGGCCGGGAGATCCGTGACATCGACCTGGTCACCCCGCGCGGCGCAAAGCGCGCGGTCGCCGACCTGTTCCAATCGCTCGGGTACGTCGAGGACGAGGTGTTCAACGCTTTCCACGGCGGCCACCGTCAGATCTACGTCGACCTCGCCAACCAGCGCAAGGTCGACGTGTTCGTCGGCTCGTTCGCGATGTGTCACGAGATTCCCATCGCCGACCGCCTCGACCGCGACCCGCTCACGATCCCGCTCGCCGAGCTCCTGCTGACCAAGCTCCAGATCGTCGAGCTGACCGAGCGCGATCAGCGCGACATCTTCAACCTCTGCTTTCACCACGCCCTGAGCGCCGGCGACGAGCCCGGGATCGAGGCCGGGCTGGTCGCAGAGTTGTGCGCTCGGGACTGGGGTCTGTGGCGGACGTGCACGGGCACGATCGAGCGCTGTCGGGGCGACCTGGCCGGCTACGACCTGGGCGACCCCGAGCGGGCGCTGATCGAAGAGCGGCTGGCGGGCTTGTCGGATGCGATCGAGACCGCGCCGAAGACGTCCAAGTGGCGGTGGCGAGCCAAGGTCGGCGAGCGTAAGCGCTGGTACGAGGAGCCCGAGGAAGAGGCGCCGGGCGAGTGACGCGCTGGCGTGAGGCGCCGGCGCCGCCGCGTACTTCGTCAACAGGGCGCCGCCGTCAGGCGCCGCCGGCGCGTATCTCGTCCATGGATACCCACCGCCGCTCGGCCGCGGCCCGCTCGATCGCCTCGCAGCCGGCCTGGACAGCCAGCCCCACGGCGAAGTCGGGGTCCCAGGTCCCGTCCGGCCACTGCTCGAGCAGGTCGGCGGCCTGGTTGACGAAGCTCGCGCCGTACCCGATGCCCTGCCCGATCGCCCACCACCCGCGCGTCTCGGGGTGCAGCGGGTGCTCGGCCCGAATGCGCCGCATCCCGTAGAGCTCGGGCGCCTCGGCGCCGTCGCCGAACCACAGCTCGTTCAGGCGCGCGTAGTCGAACCGGAGCGTCCCCCGCTCGCCGTTGACCTCGACAGTGAAGTCGCACGGCCGGCGCACGCACGTCTTGGCCACCTCGAACACGCCGAGCGCGCCGGACGAGAATCGGAGCAGAGCCGAGGAGGCCTCGTCGACGTCGACCGCGCGCGAGTCGCCGCTCTGCGGATCGACGCGACTCTCCGTGAACGTCCGCGACTGCGCGCTGACCGCCTCGATCTCGCCGACCAGCCATCCCGCCAGGTCGATCAGGTGCGCCCCGAGATCGGCGATCGTGCTCGCGCCCTGGCTTCGCTCGAAGCGCCAGTCGAACGGGATCTCCGGGTCGACGAACTCGTCGGTGAGCCAGCTCCCGCGCCACAGCCGCACCCGCCCGACACGCCCGGCGTCAACCATCTCCTTCATCAGCGACAGTGCGGGCAAGCGCCGGTAGTTGAAGCCGATCGCGTTCTTGACCGGCGCGCGCCGGAGCGCCGCGGCGACCCGGCACGCGTCCTCCCAGTCGGCCGTCAGCGGCTTCTCGCACACGATCGCCTTGCCGAGCTCAGCCGCCGCCTCGATCACCTCGGCGTGGGCCCCCGGCGGCGTGCACACGTCGACGATGTCGACGTCGGGCGACTCGACCAGCTCGCGCCAGTCGGTCGTGAAGCGCTCGGCGCCGAGCTCGCGCGCCGCCCGCTCGCCCGCCGCCCGGTTGCGGCCGCTCACGACCCGCAGCCGCGGACGCCAGGGCAGCGCGCGGATCACCGGCGCCGCCGTGTAGGCGTAGGCGTGCGCCCGGCCCATCGTCCCGTACCCGACGATGCCGATCCCGACCTCGGGCTGGTTCACGCCGGCGCCCTCACGCGCCGCTGGGCGAGCGCCGCTCGTCGAGCGCCTCTCGGGCCCGCTCCGCCGCACTCAACGCGGCCACCGCATCGGCGGCGCCCGCGCCGGCTGCCTCGCCCCCGCGGACCGCGGCGGCGAAGGCCTCGGCCTGGGCAACGAGCGCGGCACGGAACACCTCATCGCCGGGCACACCCCAGACGAACTCGATGCGCTCGTACCCGGCGGTGCCGAACACCTCGACCCAGCAGCAGTCGCCGGGTGGGAACGTCCGCCCGACGGACACGGTGAGGATCGTCCCGCCCGACAGCTGGGCCACGATTGCCGCCGCGTCCGGGTCGCCCTCCACCTCGGACGCGGTCGGCACGGCCGCCAGCCATGACAAGTCCTGACCGGTCAGCCACCGCGTCTGGTCGAGCTCGTGGACGGCCATGTCGACGAGAATGCCGCCGCTGTGTGCCCGGAACGCGGGTGATGGCGGCTCGGCGTCCCACTGGAGGCAGGAGATCTGGTTGATCTTGCCGAGCTCGCCGCGTGCGATTCGATCGCGCAGATCGCGCAGCGCAGGGACGAACCGTCGCCAGTAGCCGACCTGGAACGGGACGCCGGCCTGCTTCACGGCCGCCGCCGCCTCGACCGCGTGCGTCGTGGTGACGCCGACCGGCTTCTCGCACAACATCGGCATGCCGGCGCCGGCCAGCGTCCTCACCAGCCCGAGGTGCTGGTCCGACGGCGCCGCGATCAGGACGCCGTCGAACTCGCCGGCCTCGAGCAGTTCGGCCACGTCGGAATGCGTGCGGTAGCCGCGAGCAGCGAGCTCGGCGCGAGTCGGCGCCACCGGCTCGACGATCGCCGTGACCACGACGCGATCGGCCCGCTCGAGCGCGGCCAGGTGGGTCTGGCCCATCCGGCCGGCCCCGATCAGGGCGATCCGGAAGCGCTCTGTGCTCACAGCCCGCGGGCGCGCAGGTACTCGCGGTTGCGCCGCTGCTCGTCCGCCGGGCGGGAAGGCTCGTCGGCATCGGGCAGGACGTCCTGCTCGACCACGAGCCAGCCGCCGTAGCCGATGCCGGCCAGCGCGTCGAGGACGGCCGGGATGTCGATGTCCCCTTCGCCCAGCGGGCAGAACGCTCGCCGGGCCCAGATCTCGCGCACCGGCGCGGCCTCGGCCACGATCCGCTCGATCACCTCCCGCCGCGCGTCCTTGAGGTGGACGTGGTTGATCCGCTCCCCCCACGCCGTGACGGCCGCCACCGGGTCGCCCCGCCCCAGCAGCAGGTGCCCGGTGTCGAGGCACAGCCCGATGTCGGAGACCTCGAGCAGCCGCTCGATCTCCCACGGCGCCTCGACGTAGGTGGCGGTCTCGTGGTGGAAGGTCGGCTCGTAACCCCGCTCGCGGCAGCGCGCCACCGCGATGCCCAGCCCTTCGGCCAGCTGCGCCCAGCCGGCGTCGTCGAGGCCGACGGACGGGTCGAGCGCGGAGCGGCCGGGCAGCGCGGCCCGGGCCGGGGAGCTCGCGTCGGCCAACGTCGGGCGCGGCGGGTGCGCGTCGCTCGCGGCGACATCGAACAGGTCGAGCAGCGCGTCGAGCTCCTCGAGCGCCGGCTCGAACTCCTCGGGCCGGCTGAACGGCAGCTCGATGAATCCGCCCGCAATACCGAGGCCCCGCTCGGACAGCCGGCCGGCGAGCACCTCAGCCGTCCCGAGGTATCCGATCGGCCCAAGATCGGTGCCGATGTACCCGGCGTCGGCGATCGCGTCGAGCAGTCCGACGGGATCGGGCACGTTCGGGTCGATGCCGACCGTGATCTCGAACGCGCCGAAGCTGACCGGGGCGTTGGCCAGCCACAACTCCGTGCCGGCGCCACCGGAGGCGGTGGCCTGCGCGCCGTGCGGTTCGGTCTGCATCAGGGCAACCCGGCCGGCGCGCCGATCGCGGCAGGGCGGTGGCTGCGCGCGATCGCCTCGGCGAGCCGCATGTCGCGCAGGCCGTCCGCGCCGGAGGTCCGCGGCTCGCGACCGGTGCGGATGCAGTCGGAGAACTCGACGAGCTCGCGCTTGAACGCCTCGTCGAACGACGTGAGCTCCTCGCGCTCCCAGCTCTGCGCGCTTCCGATCTCGCCGCCCTCGACGAGCAGCCGCGTCGGCATGCTGCGCAGGAACGGAGACGGGAGCTCGAGGGTCAGCCGCTGGGCCGGCGCGTAGAAGCAGAGCTCCTGCTGGTAGCGCGCGATGCCGGGCAGATCGACCCAGGCGAGCCGGCAGTCGGCCTGGCCGAAGCGCAGGTCGATGCCGACGCTGCGCGGCGAGAGATGGACGAAGCGGATCTCGTCCGGCTCCCCCAGCAGGCCACCGAGCATGTTGAGCTCGTGGATGAGGTTGTCGAGCAGGATCCACCGGTAGCACCAGCGCGTCTGCTCGTCGACATCGCCCAGGGCGGCATCGAGCGCGTCGCGCTCACGATCGTCGAGCCCGAGCTCTGGTTCCGGCGCCGGCGCGTCACCGTCCAGGCCGATCAACGGGTAGTGGGCGACGTAGGGTTTGAACGGCGACTCGAGCGTCGTGACCCTGATCAACCGCAGGTCCTCGACCTCTGGAAGCAGCTCGCTCAGCCGCTCGTAGGCCGGGTCGTAGCGCTTCATCGTCCCCACCATCAGGCAGACGCCGGCGTCGCGCGCGGCCTGGCCCATCCGTTCCGCGTCCGCGCTCGAGAGCGCCATCGGCTTCTCGACCAGCACGTGCCGGCCGCTCCGCGCCGCCTCGATCGCAATCGGGGCGTGGTCGCCCGACGTCGCGATCAGGACCGCGTCGAGTGGCTCGGCGAGCAGGTCCTCCCAGCGCTGCGCCACCGCCCCGATGCCATAGCGCTCAGCGCACGCACCCGCGACGTCGGCGCGGATGTCGCACACCGCAGCCAGCTCGAACCGGTCCGAAAGCTCCGACAGATATGGGAGGTGCATGACCTGGGCGATCAAGCCGCACCCGATCACTCCCACCCGCGTCCGATCAGCCAAAGCCTCTCCTCGGTCTGCGTCCCATGGACTCCGGCTCCGCGCCGGCAGTCGAGCCGCCGTCCAATTATCTGGAACGTTCCACCCGCATGATACGGGCGGCCGGTGGCGGGATCAAGTCGGCCGTACCAGGGGCGAGTTCGCGCCGCCCTTCCGACCTGCATAAGTCGACACTAAGCGTCAACCAGCGCGCGCGTGTCGACTTACGCATGCCACGCGTGCGTAGCACGTCACGGCCCGCGAGAAGCGGCTCAAATGTCGACCTATGCAGGTCGCCGCGTCGGCCGCACCGCGTCGGCCGCACCGCGTCGGCCGCACCGATTCGGCCGTACTTCGACCGCGCGTCGACGGCGCCGCGTCACCCCCGGCCCGAGCGTCAGGGCGTGAACAGCGACGTGTGGCACGGCAGGCCGCCACACACGTCAACCACCGCCCCGTTTGGCTCGAGGAAGTCCGATATCTGCTCCTGCGCCGCCGGCGTGTTCCGCGGATCCTGGTGCGGGTCGATGTTGTTGGCGGCGGGGGTCGGCGGCACGTTGCCGACCGGTGGCGCCTGCACGCGACCGGGGCCGCTGTCCCAG
>DATBYI010000604.1:0-11076 GCA_036513815.1 Solirubrobacteraceae bacterium | reverse complement strand
CCGCCGGTAGGGCTCGAGCCAGGCGTCCAGCGCGATGAAGGGGCGGGCCTCGAGGGCGTAGACGCGGCGCTGAGCCTCGGTGTGTGAGGACACGAGCCCGGCCTCCCTCAGCACCCTGAGGTGCTTCGAGGTCCCCGGCTGGGTGAGGCCGGTCAGCTCGACGAGCTCTCCCACGGCGCGAGGCCGCTCCCGCAGCAGCTCGAGCATCGCTCGACGGTGGGGATCGGCCAGCGCGGTCCAGGTCGTGGTCGTCATCGCACGCTCATATAACCACGCGCGCATATGCTTGACAAGGCATATTAACGATGGCGTGAAGCGGCGCTCGGTACGCTTGTGAGCGAGCACGCGGCCCGGTAGCCTCGTTCTCACCACGGAAAGAACGTCAGGCGGCATTCGAGGAGCACCACATGGCTAGGCGAGCGACCCTCAGGGCATCCGACGCGGACCGCGAACAGGTTGCCGAGCAACTGCGCCACGCCACCGGAGAGGGCCGGCTGAGCCCGGACGAGCTCGAGGAGCGCCTCGAGGCCGTGTTCGCCGCCCGTACCTACGGCGAGCTCGACGCCGTCGTCGCCGATCTCCCTGGCCAGACGGTGCGCCAGCACGAGCGCCCGTCAGGACGGGTCCGCTCGGGCGCCGCCTGGACGGGATCGAGTCTGTGGCTCCGGCCCGCCCCCCTGCTCGCGTTGTTCATCCTGGCGCCGGTCATCCTGTCCCTGATGCTCGCGGCGGCCGTGATCATCGCCACCGTGTTCTCGGCTTGGGGCGTCCTGCTCCTCGTCGGGTGGTTCGCGCTCGGCCACAACCGCCGCCACTACGGCGCTCACTACCGCCGTTCGCTTCATGCCGCCACACGCGTCCACCCAGGGCGCGCTCGGTGGCAGCAGCGACCCTGGGTATAGGCGCTGGCTCGCGACCCCTACAAGGTCCTGGGCGTCGAGCCCGGAGTCTCCGACGAGAGGCTCCGCGCGGCGTACCGGCGGCTGGTGCAGCTGCACCACCCCGACCACAACAACGGCTCAACCGAATCGGCGCGGCGCTTCGAGGAGGTCCAGGACGCCTACGCGCAGATCCAACACCTGCGCCAGCGAACGCCGCCGCCGCGCCACACGGCCGCGCCGCCTCCGGCCAGCCCGGACGTCGAGCAACGCCTGGCGCAGATGGAGCGCGAGCTGCTCGAGAAGGCCCGTCTCGCCCGTGAGCGCGCCCAGCGGGCCGCGCGCGAAGCGGCTGCCTCCTACCGGCGCCCCTCCGACGAGGAGCTCGGTTACGTCAAGACCGACGACAGTCTGGGCAAGATCCTCTCCGACGCCCGCAAGGAATTCGTCCAGCGGCTGGGCGATGCGCAGGAGGAGCCACTCAGCCATCGGGTGGCCGACCTGCTCGACGAGTTCGGCTCCAAGCTCAAGGGCAATGGCGAAAAGGACTCGGCCGGCGGCACCGAAAAAAAGGCGCGCAAGCGCCCATAAAAAAGAGCTGTCGACGGCGCCTTGAGGGATATGGAACTGTCGGCGGCGCCTGCGGCGGCGCCTCAGGCCTTGTCGCCCAGCTCGAGCACGGCCAGGAAAGCCTCCTGGGGCACCTCGATCCGCCCGACCTGCTTCATCCGCTGCTTGCCGCGCTTCTGCTGCTCGAGAAGCTTGCGCTTGCGCGTGATGTCGCCGCCGTAACACTTCGCGATCACGTCCTTGCGGTACGCCTTGATCGTCTCGCGCGCCACGATCCGCGACCCGATCGCCGCCTGGATCGGGACGTCGTACTGCTGGCGCGGGATCGTCTTGCGAAGCTTCTCGGCCAGCGTCCGTCCCGCCTCGTACGCCTTGTCGCGGTGCACGAGCATCGACAGCGCGTCGACGGGGTCGCCGGCCAGGAGGATGTCGAGCTTGACCAGGTCCGACTCGCGCAACCCGATCAGCTCGTAGTCGAGCGACGCGTAGCCGCGCGTGCGCGACTTGAGCTGGTCGAAGAAGTCGAGCACGATCTCGGCCAGGGGCAGGTCATAGGTGAGCTGAACCCGCTCGGAGGACAGGTAGTGCATTCCGGCGTGTTCGCCGCGGCGCTCCTGGCAGAGCTCCATGATCTGCCCGATGAACTCCTTCGGGGTGAGGATGGACGCCCGGATGTACGGCTCGCGGACCTCCGCCACGCGCGCCGGGTCGGGCATGTCCGCCGGGCTGTGGACGGGAATCACGCTGCCGTCGGTCAGCGTCACCTCGTACTCGACGCTTGGCATCGTCGCGAGCAACTCGAGGTCGTACTCGCGCTCGAGGCGCTCGCGCACGATGTCCATGTGGAGCAGCCCAAGGAATCCACAGCGGAAGCCGAACCCGAGGGCGTCGCTCGTCTCCGGCTCCCAGCTGAGCGCGGCGTCGTTGAGCGACAGCTTCTCGAGCGCGTCGCGCAGATCCGGGTAGGCGTCGGAGTCGATCGGGAAGAGGCCGCAGAACACCATCGGCTTGACCTCGCGGTAGCCGGGAAGCGGCTCGCTCGCCGAGTTGCGCTTAGTCGTGAGCGTGTCGCCGACCCGGAGCTTCGTGACGTCCTTGATCCCGGTGATCAGGAACCCGACCTCGCCCGCGCGCAGCTCCGGCGCCGAGGTCATCTCCGGGGTGAAGAAGCCGATGTCGTCGATGTCGGCCTCGGTCCCGGCCTGCATCGCCCGGATCGCCTCTCCCTTGGTGAACGTGCCGTCGACGACGCGGATGTACGCGATCACGCCGCGGTATTGGTCGAACTCGGAGTCGAAGATCAGCGCCCGGGGCGACGCATCGGGGTCGCCGCTCGGGGGCGGCACGCGCGCGATCAGCTCGTCGAGCACCTCGATCACGCCCTCGCCGGTCTTGGCGCTGATGCGGCGGACGCTATCCGCCGGTTCTCCAAGGAGCTCGGCGACCTCCTCGGCCACGCGCTCGGGCTCGGCACCCGGGAGGTCAACCTTGTTCAGGCAGGGGATCAGCTCGAGCCCCGAGTCGATCGCCAGGTACGTGTTGGCCACGGTCTGCGCCTCGACGCCCTGCGACGCGTCGACGACGAGCAGCGCGCCCTCGCACGCGGCGAGCGAGCGCGACACCTCGTAGGTGAAGTCGACGTGGCCCGGGGTGTCGATCAGGTGCAGCTGGTAGGTCTGCCCATCGTGCTCGGAGGTGTAGAAGACGCGGACCGCCTGGGCCTTGATCGTGATTCCGCGCTCGCGCTCGAGCTCCATCGAGTCGAGCAGCTGGGCGCGCATCGACCGGGGGTCGACGGTGTGAGTGAGCTCGAGGATGCGGTCGGCCAGGGTCGACTTGCCGTGGTCGATGTGCGCGATGATCGAGAAGTTGCGGATGTGGGCCTGGTCGGCCATGCCTACAAGGGTATTTCGGATCGGCCACAGAGCCTGCGCGGAGACTCACGGGTCTGGCGCGGGCCCCTCTAAACGCGCGGTGCTTACGCCCAGCGCTCGAGCGCCTTGGGGAGCAGCCCGAGCTCCTTGAGCGCGCTGCGCCCGGCCACGCCCATCGTGAGCAGCCCGGCGAAGATCGCCACCGCGTCGATCGACTTGCGGCCCTGCTTGTCCCAGTAGTCGTCGTGCAGGTCGAGCCACAGCGCGAACTCGTCGAGCGTCAGCGCGGACGCCACGCCGTACGTCGCTGCCGCGATCCGCGACGGCCATCTGTGACCCGGCGCGGGCCCCAGCGCGATCCGGTACGTCCAGATGTAGCCGAGCCCGAGCAGGCCGAAGATCCCGAAAGTCGAGTGATGGATATGCGTCCCACCCTCGCTGATGTTGTGAAACGGTCCGACGCCGGCCTTGATCGCGTGTGTGATCCCGCGCGCGGTGGCGAAGGCGGTGGTGAAGCCGACCGCGCTGAGGAACGCCCGCTCGCGCCGGGGATCGGAGAAGTGGCGCTCGTAGAAACTCATGGCCGGTTGAGACTAGCGCCGCCGCAGCCGACCCAGCACCAGTGCCTCGATCTGCCTCGCCTCGGGGATCCGCATCCTCAGGGCCAGCCAGCCGTACAGCACGGACGCCACCGTGCATGCGAGGCCGACCGACACGATCTGGGCGATCAGCGTGCGGCCCAGGCCGGCGTCGAGTCCGGCCCACACTCCACGCGCGACCGCGGCCATGATCACGGTGGCGACGAGGATCCGCGTGGTGATCATGACCGTCTGGGCGCCCTCGAGTCGGCCGTTCAGTCCGATCCGCAAGCGGCGGAACTGGAGCACCGTCATCACGAGGTTGGCGCTCGCGGTCCCGATCACCAGGCCGGCGATTCCCAGGGGCTTGTACAGGGCGATACTCACCACCGCGTCGACCACCATGTTCATCGCCGCCAGCTTGGTCGGAATCCAAGGCCGTTGAACCGCGAAGAAGGTCCGCGTGAGCAGCAGGTTCAGGCCCGCGAAGGGAAGGCTGAACGAGAACCAGAAGAGCGCGGTCGAGACGTAGTGCGTCGAGAGCGGGCCGAACGTTCCGTGCTGGTAGACGAGCCGCGTGATCGGCGTCGCAAGCACCAGCATCAGCGCCGCGGACGGGATCAGCAGCAAGTTGATCTGCCGCGTCCCGTTGCCTACGGCGCGGCGGATCCCGTTTGGGTCGCGTCGGTTCGCCATGCGGCTCAGGGTGGGGAACAGCACCGTCGCGACGGCGACGCTGAAGATCCCTTGCGGCAGCATGTAGATCCGGAAAGCCTGGTTGATCGCCGCCGGTGCGTAACTCCCGACGAGCGATCCGAAGCCGGCGTTGATGAAGATGTCGAGGTTGACGATGCCGATGCTCATCGTCACGGGAAGGAACAGGACGAGCACCTGGCGCACACGGGGATCGCGCCAGTCGAAGCTGAAGGCGAGCCGGAACTCGACCCGACGCATCGCCGCGAGGATCATCAGGAACTGCACGACGGTCGCCGCCAGCCAGGCGATCGCGTACGCGTAGACCTTGTCCTCCCCGTGGAAGTGCCCGCGCAGGAGGATGAGGAGGACGAGGATCACGATGTTCCACACCGCCGGCGCCAGCGCGGGAATCGTGAACTCGTCGTAGGCCTGGAGAATCCCCACGAGCAGCCCCGTGAGGCTCAACAGCAGCACGACCGGGAACAGCACGCGGGACAGCCCGGCGGTAAGCGCGGCGGGGATCCCGCTTCCGGTGAACAAAGGCGTGACGACGCCGGCGATCGCGAGCCACACCAGTGTCAGCCCGCCGAGCGCGACCAGGATGATCCAGAACAGCGTCGAGGCCAGACGGAACGCCTCGCGCTTGCGTCCCTGTTGCAGAAGCTCCGTGAACACCGGCACGAACGCCGCCCCCAGCGCCGCCTGAGAGAACAGGTTGCTGAACAGGTTCGGGACCTGCGAGGCGAGCGTGAAGGCCGAGTAGGCGGCGCTGGTTCCGAAGAAGGCGGCTCCGGCCACTTCGCGTGCGAGTCCGGCGATGCGCGAGAGCGCAGTGGCAAACGCGAAGATCGCGGTGTTGACGGCGATGCGCCGGCGGGGAGGGTCGCGCGGGGGCGGCTGAGTGGGCGGTGAGGACGGCACGCCGTTCCCAGACGTCGTATCAGTGTCGATCTGAGCCAGGGCGGCTATAGTAGGGCCGCGCCGCGGCGGAATCGTTCCGCGGCTGTTGCGCCCCCGTCAGGCGGCGCCGACCTTCCTCAGGTCCTCTGCTTATGGCCAACATCAAGTCACAGAAGAAGCGGATTCTCCGCTCCGAACGAGAGCGACTCGAGAACCGTCGCTACACGTCGAAGATCAAGACGTTCTTCCGGCGGCTCGAGACCGCGGTCGCCGCCGGCGAGGATGCCCAGGCGGACACCGAGCACCGTGAGCTCGTCCGGGCGATCGACAAGGCGGTCAAGCGGGGCGCTCTTCACCGCAACTCCGGCGCGCGCAAGAAGTCGCGCGCGGCGCGCGTGCGGCGCGGCTAAGACGCCGCCGTCGGGCCTGTCTGCTGCAAAGTCGCTTGCGAGCGAGCCGTTCAGGCCCGGTTCCGGGTACCGTTGTCAATCCCATGGCGGAGGCTGTCGAGTCTGCAGCGGCTTCAGCAAAGGGCGTTGCCTTTGAGCTAGACCGGATCGAGGCAGGTTCGGATCGGCTCGAGGTGAACGGCCGCTGGTTCGGCGTGCGCGGTCGTAGGTTCATCCGACCGAGCCTCACGCTGCTGGCCGAAGAGGAGCATCGGCGGCTCCTGGCCGACCTCGACCACAAGCCCTGGGCCGCGGAAGACGGCGAGCCCTGGAAGGCCTCGTTCCCGTACGAGCAAGATGACCAGTGGATCGAGGCGGAGCTGAACGTCGCGCCCGACATCACCGTGTCGCTACCGCTGCCCGGCGCGTCCCGCCCGCGCCGGCGCCGGCCGGGAGCAGGCGAGAGCGCCCCTGCGTCGCGCCGCACGCGTGCTCCGTCAGCTGAACTGGTCAAGGCGCGACGAGAGATCCACGGCCTCCAGCGCGACGTCGAGCGCCGCGAGGCCGAGATTGCCGAACTGTCAAACGAGCTGGCGCGGCGCGGCGCCAAGCTCGACGAGGTCTCGGGTGCGCGCGATGCCGCGCGCGAGGCCCAGGAATCCGCGGCCGAGGAACGCGAGCGACTGATGCGCGCGCGGGGCGAGGCGCTGAAGCTGCGCGACGGGGCGGCGGCCGAACGCGACGAGGCGATGCAGGCGCGCGACGAGGCGGTGCGACTGCGCGACGCCGCCCTCGCTGCGCGCGACGAGGCGCTCACCGAGCGTCGCGCCGCGATCGCCGAGCGCGACGAGCTGTCGGCCAAGCTCTCCGGGGCGCTCGCGTCGCAGGAGGGCGCGCTGGCCGAACGCGACGATTCCGCCGCCACACGCGATGCGCTGATCGCCGAACGCGACGGCGCCCTGCGGGCACGCGACGAGGCGCTCGCGGCGCGCGATCACGTGGCCGCCGCGCGCGACGAGCTGTCCGCCACGATGGAGCGCGTGCGCCTCGAGCGAGACGACGCCGTGGCCTCCCGCGGCGCGGCGCTCGTCATGCGCAACGCGGCGAACGCGCCTCCCGCGTACCGGCGCGAGGGCAACCGCATCCTGCACTTCGTGCCCGCGGTCGTCGTCGTCGTGATTGCGATCGTCGCCGCGCTCGCCCTGCACCTGATCTAGACGGAGGCGATCTCCCGAATCGCCAGGAGCGCGGCGGTGTCCTCGCCCGCTACTCCGCTCCCGCCACCGCGCGAAGCGAGCTCGAGTTCGGCGAGCTGCTCGATCGTGCGCTGGAGGTCCTCCGCGCCGGCGCGGCGAGCATCGGCGATCAACCGGTCGGCCGCCTTCGACGGCATCCGCAGCGTGCGTTTGACCTGCGCCGGCGACTGCCCGGCTTCGAGCGCGCACGCCACCTCGTGGGCGGTCCGGACGCGCGCGCTCATCCAGTACAGGAGGCCCGGGAGACGCTCACCCTGGCTGCGTAGCGTCAGGTAGAGCGCGGTGGCGCCGGCCGCGTCACCGGCCAGGATCGTGTCGGCCAGCGACCACGCTCGGTGCTCGGCCGACGGAGCGGTCAGCTCATCCACCATCGTTCCGTCGATGCGGGCGCCCTTGCCGGCATAGAGGGCGAGCTTCTCGAGTTCGCGCATCAGGCGCTGCTGGCGGTCGCCGACGTGCGCGATGAGCGCACGCGCGGTGTCCGGTTCGAGCTGGAGGTCGAGTTCACGGGCCCGGGCGATCAGCCACTTGGGCAGCTCCCACGGCTTCACGCTCGCCTCGGCGCTGATGTCTCCGCCCGCCTTCTCAACCGCGTCGTGGAGGCGCTTCGGCGCCTTGGTGCGGCCGTCCTCGCGAGCGAAGAACGTCACCGTCGTGTCGGACGGGATGTCCTTCAGCGCCGCTTCGAGCGGCTCGAGCTGCTTGTCGGTCCAGCGCTCGACGCCGTCCACCACGATGAACCGCCGGCCAATCGCGAAGGTCAGGGCGTTCAGCGCCCCGGCCACCGCCTCGGGGGTGGCGGCGTCGCCTTCGAACACCTCGACGCCCTGCGTGCCGCTCTCGTTCTCGGCCAGCGCACGCAGCCGGCGTCTGCGCTCGGCGATCCGGCCGTGGTCGTCACCGTGGATCAGGTAGGCGGGCTTGAAGGTCGGCACGGTCTCGCCGCTGAGTCTATGAAGGGTCCCGGCCGGTGGCCCGGTCCAGCGCGCGCCGCACCGCCTCGGCCGCTGAGGTGACCTGCTCGATGCCCTCGACGTCCCACGTCTTCAGACCGATCACGGGCACGCCGGCCCTCAGCGCAAGCGCGATCTCGGACAGGGTCCCGTAGGCCCCGCCGACAGCGACGACGGCGTCGGCGGCGCGGATGACCAGGCCGTTGCGGAGCTCGCCGACTCCGGTGGGCAGCGCGATCTGCACCCATTCGTTGGCGCTTTCACGGTCCGTTCCGGGGAGGAATCCGATGGTCACGCCGGCCACGGCAGCTGCACCATGGCACGCGGCGGCCATGACTCCACCGAGACCGCCGCACACGAGGATCGCGCCGCCCTCGGCCAAACCCCGACCGATCGCGTCGGCCGCGTGCGTCTCCTCGGCCGTCGCGTCACCCGGACCCACGACCGCCACGTACGGCCGATGGGCCACGTCGGCTCAGCGCACCACGACGTTGACCAGCTTGTCCGGCACGACGATCACCTTCGCGATCTCGAGGCCGTCCAAGTGCGATTTCACACCACGGGATTCCAGGCAGAGCCGCTCGAGCTCCTCGCGCCCGGCGCCCGTGGGCGCGCTGACGCGGTCGCGAACCCTGCCGTTGACCTGGCAGACGAGCTGGAACGTATCGGTCTGGAGCAGATCGAGGTCGGCGTCCGGCCACGGCTCCTCCCACACGCGCCGCCCGGTCAGCAGCTCGTACGCCTCGGCTCCCAGGTGAGGCGCGAACGGGAAGACCAGCGATGCCGCCGTCGCGGTGGCGAAGCGGCGCGCCTGCGGATCGGCGTCGGGATAGCGATAGATCTCGTTGAGCAGCTCGATGATCGCCGAGATCGCCGTATTGAAGGCGAACCGGCCCGTCATGTCGCGCGTGACCTTGTCGATCGCCCAGTGCGCCTTGCGCACGATCGTCAGCGCGTCTCCGGTTGGATCGCTGGGCTGCTCGGCGTCTTCCGTCGTGCCGGACAGCTCGTCGGCCAGGCGCCACAGCCGGCCCAGCAGCCGCCGGTGAACGCCCTCGATGCCGGTCGCCGCCCACGCGGCGTCCTGGTCGGGCGGCCCGATGACGAGCACGTAGCAACGCGCGGCGTCGGCACCGAACCGGTCGACGATCGGCTGGGGGCTGATCACGTTCCCGAACGACTTCGACATCTTGTTGCCGTCCGGCCCCAGGATCATGCCCTGGGTGAACAGCGCCTGGAACGGCTCCTGCACGTCGAGCAACTGCATGTCGGCGAGCGCCTTGATGAAGAAGCGCGAGTAGAGCAGGTGCAGGATCGCGTGCTCGACGCCGCCGATGTACTGGTCGACGGGCATCCACCTGGCCAGCACCTTGCGGTCCCATGCCGCACGGTCGTTGCGGGCGTCGCAGTAGCGGAGGTAGTACCAGCTCGAGTCGACGAACGTGTCCATCGTGTCGGTCTCGCGTTTGGCTCGGCCTCCGCACTCCGGACAGCGCGTGTTCACCCAATCTTCGGCAGCGGCCAGCGGCGAGCGCCCCTTTGGCTGGTAGTCCTCGATGTCGGGAAGCAGGACGGGCAGGTCCTCCTCGGGCACCGGGACCATGCCGCAGCCGCTCTCGCAATAGACGATCGGGATCGGGCAGCCCCAGTAGCGCTGGCGCGAGACGAGCCAGTCGCGCAGCTTGTAGCTGACCGAGAAGTGGCCGTTGCCCTCGCGATCGAGCCAATCGACGATTGCCCGCTGCCCCTCGACCGTGTTCAGGCCAGAGAACTGGCCCGAGTTGATCAGCGTTTCGTTTTCGGTGTGCGCGGTGAACGCGCCGGCGTCGGTGCCGTCGTCGTGCGCGTCGTTGTGTGGGGCCTCGCCGCTCGCAGCGACCACCTGGCGGATCGGGAGACCGAACGCCTTGGCGAAGTCGTAGTCGCGCTGGTCGTGCGCGGGCACGGCCATAACCGCGCCCGTGCCGTACTCCATCAGCACGTAGTCCGCGACGAACATGGGGATCTGCTCGCCGGTTACCGGGTTGGTGACGGTTCGACCCAACGGGACGCCGGTCTTCGGCTTGTCGGTGTCGCCGCGCAGCTCGGGCGACTCGGTGATCGCACGGTTCACGTACTCGTGGACCTGTTGCTCGTACTCGGTGCCCTGCGTGAGCTTGAACACGTCCGGATGCTCGGGGGCCATCACGAAGAACGTGGCGCCGAACAGCGTGTCGGGGCGCGTTGTGAAGACCGAGTAGTCGATGCCGAGCTCCTCGCAGCGGAACACCACCTCGGCGCCTTCGCTGCGCCCGATCCAGTTGCGCTGCATCGCCTTGACGTGCTCGGGCCACTCGATCGTCTCGAGGTCGTCGAGGAGCCGGTCGGCGTATTCGGTGATCCGGAAGAACCACTGCTCGAGCTGGCGCACCTCCACAAGCGCGCCGCAGCGTTCACAGCGGCCGTCAATCACCTGCTCGTTGGCCAGCACGGTCTGGTCGTTCGGACACCACTTCACCGCCGCCGTCTTGCGATAGGCGAGGTCACGCTTGAACAACTGCAGGAAGATCCACTGCGTCCACCGGTAATACGACGGCTCGTGCGTCGCGAGCTCCCGGCTCCAGTCGATCGAGATGCCCCAGCGATGGAACGCCTCACGGAAGGTGGCAATCGACCGGTTCGTCGCGTCGCGAGGGTGGACACCGGTCTTGATCGCGTTGTTCTCCGCCGGCAGGCCGAACGCGTCGTAGCCCATCGGGTGCAGCACGCGCCGGCCGGTGCGACGGTGGAAGTGCGCGATCGCGTCGCCCAGCGAGTAGTTCTTCAGATGCCCGATGTGCGGCTCCCCACTCGGGTACGGCAGCATCTCGAGCACGTAGGACTTCTCTTCGGCGTCGTGGTCGTCCGGGTCGTTCGAGACCTCCCAGGTGCGCTCACGCGCCCAGATCTCCTGCCACTTGGGCTCTATCTGCTTGGGGTCGTAACGTCGGTCGGACACGGGAT
>DATBYI010000603.1:0-11413 GCA_036513815.1 Solirubrobacteraceae bacterium | reverse complement strand
GCGCAGGAAGCGCGGCCGCCGGAGCACCCGCTCGAACGTGTCCTGGACGAGATCCTCGGCATCCTGGCGCGAGCCACACAGGCCGTAGGCGGCTCGATACAGCCGCGCAACGTGCGCGCCGAGCGAGTCGGGGTCGAGTGGGCGCATCGCACCCTCCACGGCAGGGCGCAGTCTCACAGTTCCGGCGAGGGTAAGCCGGGATAGGTCTTGCGGCCGCCGCGGCCTAGCCGAACCGGTGCGGCCGGGACGCGACCGGGCAGGGAGACTCTGGACTCGGAATCGCGGGTGCGAGGGCCGGCGTCGCGCGCGGACTCAAGACGATGTGGTGACCGTCGCTCGAGAGGCCGTAGCCCTTCGGAAACGTGGTGGATCGATTCGCCGTGGCTCCGTTGAGCTGCGCACCGAGGAGGAACGCGCCTTTCAAATTCGCCCCGTCGAGATTCGCGTCCTGCAAATCGGCGCCGCGAAGGTCGACCGGTCCGAGGCCGGCGAGGCCGGCCTTCAGGCTCGATCTCGGGTAGGCGGGGCCGCCGAGCGTCGCGTCGCGCAGCGACGCGCCCGCCAAGTCGGCGTAGCTCAGGTCGACGTCGTAGAGCTTGGCGTTCGACAGGTTCACGTCGGGAGCCTGGAGCTGGCTGAAATCGACGTTGAACATGACCGATCCGGCGAGATCGGCGCCGGTGAGATCGGTAGGCCGGCCGGCATTGGGCACGGGCGTTCCGATCACGAGCGCGAAGTCCGCCCCGGGCAGACTCGTATGGTCGAGGTCGGAGCTCCCGATGTCGTCGCCCGTGAACGTCACTCCGGACCCACCGGCGCTCGGCATCCCCGGGTCCGAGAAGTCGGAGGCCTCGAGGTCGTCGCAGCGAAAGCTCGCCTGCTGCAGGCTCGAGCCGGCGAACAGCCCGTAGGACAGCGTCTTGTAGGCGATGAAGAACTGATGGAGATCATGTCCTCGGAAATCGCCGCTGGTGAGATTTTGGGTCTGCGCGAACGCGAGCTCGAGGCTCTGGCGGTCGGCCTGAAGGTTGTGGTCGTTCTCGATCTCCGCCTGCGCGCCGGCGACCACGAACGCGATCAGTCCCGAGGCGATCAGGGTTACGCCACGGTCCACGTTGCCGCACCTCCAGAAGAGGACCCCGCTCACCGTCAGCACGAAGAGGACGATCAGGCATATCGTCAACACCATCGAGACGGAGATGTCCAGGATCACGGCCATGCCTTTAGGAGTGGGGCGGCGCGAGCTAAAAGCTCACGCCGCCTTGTACGCCGCAGTGATGAGCGCGATCACGTACCCGCCGAAGGCGACGGCCAGCGCCCTGACCGCGTCCGGCGTCTCGCCCTGGTTGAGCACGTAGGTGACGAGCACGCCGGAGCCGACGATCGCGTAGACCCAGATGCCGACCGTCTTCGGCCAGCTGGGTGAATTGACGTTGCGCGGATCAAGTGAGAACAACTGCCAGATCCGCGCCACGGCCTTCTGGCCTACGTTCGTCCCGGGCGCCGTGAGCGTCTGCTCGAGCCCGGTGTTCGTCGAGCCCTCGTCCGTCTTCGTTCCGATCTCGAGAGCGAAGGCGGAGCCAAGGACGCCGGCGAGAGCCGCCGCAGCCGACACGAGCGCCGTGTCGAGCGAGGGATGCGTGCCCGCCGCGGCGTCGCTGATCTGGACGATGAAATAGATGTACAACCCGGCGAAGGTGAAAACCGCGCCGTAGAGCATGAGGCCCTTCAGAGTCGAAAGACCGCCGATTCGCATGTGGACTCCTTTGGACAGCTACGACCGAATCTGTCCATAAGAGGCAATAGCCACGAACCTGATACGTGCGTTTTATTACTCAGAGGCGGCTGCGCAGTGCCGACCGCAGATCGTCGTCGCAGAAGGCGGCGTCGAGCGCGGTCGCGGTCACGTCGCGGAGGTCGTCCTCGCCGAACCCGAGCCGGTTGAGGCACACCTCGTACTCGCCGGCGATCGTGGCCCCGAAGTAGGGGGGGTCGTCTGAGCCCAAAGTGATCCGGACTCCGGCGGCGCGCAACGCCGGCAGCGGGTGGTCCTCGTAGGACCGGTAGACGCCGAGCACGACGTTGCTCGTCGGGCAGCACTCGAGCACGGTGCCGCGCGCCTCGAGCTCGAACACGAGATCGGGGTCCTCGATCGCCCGGACGCCGTGGGCGATCCGTGTGACCGGCAACGACAGCGCTGCCCGCACACTGTCCGCCCCCGCCCACTCGCCGGCGTGGATCGTGCAGCCGAGCCCGGCGCCGGCGGCGATCTCGAACGGCTCGGCGAAGTCGCCGGCAGGGAACCCAGCCTCGTCGCCGGCCATCGAGAAGCCGACGACGTACGGGTGAGGGTGCTCGGCGGCGTAACGGGCGACGCGAACCGCCTGCTCGACCCCGAAGTTCCGCACCGCCGAGATGAGGATGCGCCCCTCGATGCCGGTGTCGCGCCGGGCGTCGTCGATCCCCTGCGCGATCCCGGCCAGGTGCTCGGCATCACTCAGCCCGACGAGCGCGGCGTGGTCGGGTGACGCGGTCAGCTCGACGTAGATGGCACCACCGCGCGCGCACGAGCACAGGTACTCATAGGTGATGTCGCGATAGTCCTCACCCGTCCGGATCACGCTGGCGGCCAGGTCGTAGGTGGCCAGGAAGTCGAGGAAGTTGCCGTACCGGAAGCGCCCGTCGTCCCCGAGCAGCCGCTCGGGCAGGTCGATGCCGTTGCGCTCGGCGATGCGGCTGACCAAGTCGGGAGGGGCGGTCCCCTCGAGATGCACGTGGAGCTCGACCTGCGGAACGGCGGTCATGGTCACGGAGGTGTAGCAGGAGGATTTGTCGGCGGCGCCTGACGGCGGCGCCTTGGGCCGTTCTGATATGTCTCGTCCCGTGAGGATCCTCGTCACCGGCAGCTCCGGCCACCTGGGAGAGGCGCTGATGCGCGTCCTGCCCGAGCACGGCCACGAAGTCACCGGGCTCGACATCGTGCCTTCGCCGTACACGACCACCACCGCGTCGGTCGCCGATCGCGACGCCGTGCGCCGCTCCGTCGCCGGCGTCGGCGCGGTAGTGCACTGCGCCACGCTCCACAAGCCGCACGTCGCGTCGCACACGCGCGCGGACTTCGTCGAGACGAACGTCACCGGCACGCTCAACCTGCTCGAGGAAGCTGTAAATGCCGACGTCAGCCGGTTCATCTTCACGAGCACTACGAGCGCTTTCGGCCGCGCCCTCACGCCCGCCCCTGGAGAGCCGGCCGCGTGGATCACCGAGGACGTCGCGCCGGTCCCGCGCAACATCTACGGCACGACGAAGGTCGCAGCCGAGAACCTGTGCGAGCTGATCGCGCGCGACCACGGTCTCCCGTGCCTGATCCTCCGCACGTCGCGCTTCTTCCCCGAGTCCGACGACCGCGACGAAGTGCGCGGCGCCTACGAGGACCTGAACATCAAGGTCAACGAGCTGCTGTACCGCCGCGTCGAGATCGAGGACATCATCAGCGCCGTCGAGCTCGCGCTCGAGCGAGCGCCGGCCATCGGCTTCGGCCGCTACATCATCAGCGCGACCTCGCCGTTCACGCCCGCCGACATGCTGGCGATCCGCACCGACCTGCCGTCGGTGGTCCGGCAGCTCTTCCCCGATTTTGAGGATATTTACGAAGCCCGGGGCTGGCGGATGTTTCCCGCCATCGAGCGAACGTACGTCAACGAGCGGGCGCGGACCGAGCTCGGCTGGTCGCCGCGCTACGACTTCCGCCACGCCCTCGACCGGCTCGCAAACGGCGAGGACCCCCGCAGCCCGCTCGCTCGCAGCATCGGCGCCAAGGGCTACCACGAGAGCTCGACCGGCGTCTACACCGTGCGCTGAACCTCGATGACCGGGCCCGGGATCGCGCTCGGCGGCTCGCCGATCACATAGGCAGCGCGCACGGCCCGCGCGGCAGCGCGCGCGCTGTCCTCGTCGCGCGCGTGCACGAGCGCGAGCGGCCGGCCGCCCGGCTCGACGCGCTCGCCGAGCGCCGCGACCTCGGTCAGGCCGACGCTGTGATCGACGACGTCGTCCTCGCGGGCGCGGCCGCCGCCCAGGCTGACGATCGCGACGCCGACCGCGCGCACGTCGACCGCGCCGACGACTCCGCGCGACTCCGGCTCGACCGCCCGGATTTCCGGCGCCGCGGGCAGATGCCGCGAGGGCGCATCGAGCAGCCCGGCCGGTCCGCCCAGCTCGACGACCATCCCGGCGAAGCGCTCGGCCGCCGCACCGCTGTCGAGCGCACGGAGAGCCGCCGCGCGGGCGGTGTCGAGATCGGGCTGGAGCCGGCCGAGCACGAGCACCTCTGCGCACAGCGCGAGCGTCACCTCGAGCAGGCGCTCGTCGCGCGCCGCGCCCGTCAGGTGGTCGATCGACTCGCGCACCTCGACGGCGTTGCCCGCCGTGCGGCCGAGTACCTGGTTCATGTCGGTCAGGAGCGCGGTCGTCGGCAGGCCGTTTCCGACCGCCACCTCGACGATCGCACGCGCCAGCTCACGGGCGTCATCCAGCGAAGGCAGCATCGCGCCCGAGCCGACCTTGACATCCATGACGAGGGCGTCGAGTCCGGCGGCGAGCTTCTTGGACAGGATCGAGCCGACGATCAGCGGGATCGACTCGACGGTCCCCGTGGCGTCGCGGATCGCGTACAGGCGGCGGTCGGCGGGGGCGAGGCGAGCGGTCTGGCCGACGATCGCGCAGCCCGCGCTGCGGACGACCTCGCGCAGGCGATCGCTCGACGGCCGGACGTCGTACCCGGGGATCGACTCGAGCTTGTCGAGCGTTCCGCCCGTGTGCCCGAGGCCGCGCCCCGAGATCATCGGTACGAACGCGCCGCAGGCGGCGAGGATCGGCGCGAGCAGCAGGCTCACCTTGTCGCCCACCCCTCCCGTCGAGTGCTTGTCGAGGACTGGGCCGGACAGGCCGGCGTCTGACCAGTCGAGCACGTCTCCCGAGCGGGTCATCGCGCCGGTCAGCGCCACGCGCTCGGCCGGCGTCATGCCCCGCCACACGATGGCCATCGCGAGCGCGCCGACCTGCGCGTCGGTGACCGAGCCGTCAGCGATGCCGGTCACGAGCTGACCGATCTCCTCAGCCGACAGCTCAGAGCCGTCGCGCTTACGGCGGATGAGCTCGGCGGTCAGCATCGGGCGATGAATTCCAGCAGCAACCGGCTCAGATCGCCGGCACCTTTCTGCGCGGCGCCCAGCGTCTGCTCGTGGCTGAGCGGCTCGTCGGTCATCCCCTCGCCCAGGTTCGTGATGACCGAGATCGCGGCGACCCGCAGGCCGCAGTGGCGGGCGACGATCGTCTCCTGGACCGTCGACATGCCGACGGCGTCGGCGCCCAGCGTCCGGAAAGCGCGGATCTCGGCCGGGGTCTCGAAGCTCGGCCCGGTGACGGCGAGGTACACGCCCTCGGCCAGGTCGACTCCGGCGTCTTCCGCCGACGCGCGGAGGGACGACAGAAGGGCCGGGTCGTAGGCGTCGCGCAGCGACGGGAACCGCGGTCCGATCGCCTCGTCGTTCGGCCCCATCAGGACGTTCATGCCGGTCAGGTTGATGTGGTCGGTGATGGCCATCAGTGACCCCGGCCCGACGTCCCAACGCAGCGACCCGGCGGCATTCGTCAGGACGAGCACGGATGCGCCCGCGTCGCGCAGCGCGCGGATCGGCGCCCGGATGACGTCCGGGTCGCCGCCTTCGTACAGATGGGCGCGGCCCTGGAGCACGGCGACCGGGACGCCGCCGATCGAGCCGATCACGGCGCGTCCGGCGTGTCCCGCGACGGTGGGGCGCGGGAAGCCGGGGAGCTCCTCGTAGCCGACGACGGTCGCGTCCTCGACGGCGTCGGCGACGGCGCCCAGCCCGGACCCGAGCACGACCCCCACTCGGGGTGTTCCGAGGCTCACCCGGCGAGGGCCTCGCGCCCGAACGCCCCGGGAAGCAGCTCACCGAGTGACGACGTCTGCGGGTCGGACCCCGGACGCCCAAGGTACACGGGCGTCGAGGCGTCGCCGAACTCGGCCAATCGCTGCCGGCAACCGCCGCAGGGCGGACAGTGCTCGAGGCGCTCGGCCACCACGGCCACGGCCGTGATCGCGGTCTCGCCGGCCGTGATGAGCGCACCCAGCGCCGACGTCTCCGCGCACTGGCCCTGGGGGAAGGCGACGTTCTCGACGTTGGCCCCGGCGAAGATCGCACCACTCGCGGCGCGTACCGCGGCGCCCACCTTGAAGTTCGAGTACGGGGCGTAGGCGTTGCGCATGGCGCCGTCAGCGGCACGCAGCAGCGCCTGCGCACCATCGAGCAGCAGCTCGGCATACCCGGACGCGACCAGGGGTTCATCGGCCATGTCGAGCTCCACTCGTAGCCGCGCCACCTTCTCCTGCGCGGTCGCGATGTCGCCCGCGTAGGGAACGACGGCCTCGAACTCGATGAACCCGCCGAGCCCGTCGACCTCGTCGAGGTGGATCCGTACCCCCTCCCACTGCAACAGCCGCCGGCGTTTGGAGACGACGACGAGCTGACCAAGCGCCGGATTGAGGGCGTTGATGAGCTCGTCCGGCGCCGACACTGGGGCGATGACGTAGGTGCTGACGGTCGCTTCGGTCCCGTCCGGCCGCGCGTAGGCGATCAGCTCAGCGGCGCCGTCGCCGTGCTCTCGGAGCTTCAGCCGGCCGTGCCGGGCCATGAAGTAGGTGTCGCGCTGGTCGAGTACGCCCTCCTCGACGGCCCCCAGCGCTAAACAGCGGGCCAGGGTTTCCGCGGGATCCCGATCCCGTGCTTTCAGTTCGACGTTGACTTGCGCCATGCCGGATAGCATCGCAGCCGTGTCTGAGAGCCTCACCGTCGTCGAGCATCCTGTCCTGGCCGATCGCCTTTCCGTCATGCGCGACCGCAACACGGCCCACGGCGACTTTCGCCAGGCGCTGTTCGAGGCCGCGGCGATCATGGCGGTCGAGGTGGCCCGGGAGCTGCCGCTCAAGGAGGTCGACATCGAGACGCCACTCGAGCCGACCACGGGGCTCCGGCTCCGCGACGAGGTGGCAGTCGTGCCCGTCCTCCGCGCCGGGCTCGGGATGGTCGAGGGCTTCCTGCGCCTGCTGCCGGACGCGCGCGTCGGGCACGTCGGCATCTACCGAGACGAGGAGGACCACGTCCCGGTCGACTACTACGAGCGGTTGCCACCGCGGCTGCCGTCCTCGCGTGTGTACGTGCTCGACCCGATGCTCGCCACCGGCGGCAGCGCGGTCCATGCGCTGGGCAAGCTGAAGCGAGCGGGGGCGCGGGCGCCTGAACTCGTGTGCCTGGTGGCGGCGCCCGAGGGGATCGAGGCCGTCCAGGGCGAGCACCCCGACGTCAGGATCTGGACCGCTGCCGTCGACCGCGAGCTCGACGAGAACGCCTACATCCGCCCGGGGCTGGGCGACGCGGGCGACCGCGTGTTCGGCACGACCTGATCGCCGAGCCGGTCGAGCAGCGACTCCGCGCTGCGCTCCACGAGCAACGTCTCGAGCAGCGCGGCGCGCAGGAAGCGCTCGTTGACCGCGTGCTCGAGGAATCCGAGCAGCGGCTTCCAGTAGTCGACCACGTCGAGCAGGCCGATCGGCTTGCGGTGCAGGCCGAGCTGCTTCCACGTAAAGAGCTCGAACAGCTCGTCGAGCGTGCCGGTGCCGCCCGGCAGCGCGATCACCGCGTCCGACAGCTCCGCCATCAGCGCCTTGCGCTGGTGCATGGTCTCGACGACGTGGAGCTTGGTCAGGCCGGCATGGGCGACCTCGAGTTCGACGAGCCGGGTGGGGATCACGCCGATCACCGTCCCGCCGGCCGCGAGCGTGCTGTCGGCCAGCGCCCCCATCAGACCCACGCTCGCGCCGCCGTAGACGAGCTCGATCCGCCGTTCGGCGAGCAGACGGCCGAGCGCGGCGGCGGATTCGGCGTATTCGGGCCGGCTGCCGGGGCTCGAACCGCAGAAGACGAGGACGCGTTTCACCGGCAGGAGCCTAGTAGGCTCGGAGGCGTGATCAGGCGTCTGCCGCACGTCGACCGAGTTGGCATCGAGGAGCGCGCCGCGCAGCTCGGTAAGCGCTCGATCAAGACGACGGCCAAGCAACAGGGCATCCGCCTCGCGGTGTCAATGCTCGACCTGACCACGCTCGAGGGCGCCGATACGCCGGGCAAGGTTCGTCATCTGTGCGCGAAGGGGGTGTGCCCGGCGCCGACGATGCCCGAGATCCCGTCGGTGGCGGCGATCTGCGTCTACCCCCAGCTGGTGGCGACGGCGAAGGAGGCGCTCCGGGGAACCGGGGTCAAGGTCGCCTCGGTGGCGACCGGATTTCCCGCCGGGCAGGTCTCGCTCGAGGCCAAGTTGAGGGACACCGAGGACGCGGTCGCGGCCGGCGCCAACGAGATCGACATGGTGATCTCGCGCGAGGCGTTCCTCGCCGGCGAGGACACGCGCCTGCAACACGAGATCGTCGCGGTCAAGGAGCGCTGCGGCGAGGCTCATCTGAAGGTGATCCTCGAGACGGCGGAGCTCGGGTCCTACGACCACGTCCGCCACGCCTCGATGCTCGCGATGGAGGCGGGCGGCGACTTCATCAAAACCTCGACCGGCAAGGCGGCGAGCGGTGCCACGCCGGGCGTCTGTCTCGTCATGCTCGAAGCGATCCGGGATTACGCGGACAGAACCGGCCGGATCGTCGGCTTCAAGGCGGCCGGTGGTGTCTCCACGAGCAAGGCCGCGCTGCACCGGCTCGTGCTCGTCAAGGAGACGCTCGGTGACGAGTGGCTGACGCCGGACCGCGTCCGGATCGGCGCGTCGTCCGTGCTCAATGATCTTCTTATGCAGTACGCCAAGGCCGAGACGGGCCGGTACGGCCGGTCCGAGGACTTCTCCAAGGAATGAGCTCCTCAGTCGAGTCGCGCACGAGCATCGTCTGGGATTACGCCCCGGCCCCCGAGTCGTCGGACCACGTCCGGCTGAAGGACCGCTATGGCCTGTTTCTAAACGGCGAGTTCAAGGACCCGCGAGACGGCCGGTATGTGCCCACAATCAACCCGGCCACCGAGGAGCCAATCGCCGAGGTGGCGTGGGCCGGGCTGGCCGACATCGACACCGCGATCGAAGCGGCGAGCGCGGCGCAGACCGGCTGGGCCGCGCTGAGACCCCTCGAGCGCGCCAAGTACCTGTTCCGGATCGCGCGCCTGATCCAGGAACGCGCGCGCGAGCTCGCGGTCGTCGAGACGCTCGACGGCGGCAAGCCGCTCAGGGAATCCCGCGACGTCGACATCCCGCTCGCCGCCGCGCACTTCTTCCACTACGCCGGCTGGGCGGACAAGCTCCACTACGGCGTCAACGCGCGGGACGTCCGGCCGCTCGGCGTCGTCGGGCAGATCGTGCCGTGGAATTTCCCGCTGCTGATGGCGGCGTGGAAGCTCGCGCCGGCGCTCGCGTGCGGCAACGTCGCGATCCTCAAGCCGGCCGAGACGACGCCGCTGACCGCGCTGCTGCTGGCCGAGATCTGCCAGGAGGCCGAGCTCCCACCGGGCGTCGTAGCCATCCTCCCGGGCAATGGCGATACGGGTGCGGCCCTCGTGCGCTCAAAAAAAATCAACAAGATCGCCTTTACCGGATCGACCGCCGTCGGACGCGACATCCAGGCCGCGCTGGCGGGGACGGACGTGCGGCTGACGCTCGAGCTGGGCGGGAAGTCGGCCAACATCGTGTTCGAGGACGCCGCGCTCGACCAGGCCGTCGAGGGGATCGTGAACGGGATCTTCTTCAACCAGGGCCACGTGTGCTGCGCGGGCTCGCGGCTGCTGATCCAGGAGAGCGTGCGCGACGAGGTGATCGCCAAGCTGTGGCAGCGGATGGGGCGCCTGCGGGTGGGCGACCCGATGGACAAGAACACCGACGTCGGCGCGATCAACTCGGCCGAGCAGCTCGCGCGCATCGAGGCGCTCGTGGCCGCGGGAGAGGACGAGGGAGCCGCGCGACGGAGCATCGAGTGTGAGCTTCCCGAGCGCGGCTACTGGTTCGCGCCCACCTTGTTCACCGACGTCTCCCCGGCGCACCGAATCGCGGTCGAGGAGATCTTCGGGCCGGTCGTGTCGGTGCTCACGTTCCGCACCCAGGCCGAGGCGATCGAGAAGGCCAACAACTCGCGCTACGGGCTCGCGGCGGGGATCTGGACCGACAAGGGCGCCAAGGCGTTCGAGGTCGCGAGCGCGCTCCAGGCCGGCGTGGTCTGGCAGAACACCTACAACCACTTCGACCCGACCGCCGCGTTCGGCGGCTACAAGGAGTCAGGCTTCGGGCGCGAGGGCGGCCCGGCCGGCCTGCGTCCGTACCTGGAGATCGTGCGTTGAGCGAGCGGCTCGCTGTCCGCAAGACGTACAAGCTGTGGATCGGCGGCGCGTTCGTGCGCTCGGAGTCGGGCCGCTACGACGAGGTCGAGGGGTTCAACTTCCCCCGAGCCTCGCGGAAGGACGTTCGTGACGCTGTGGCCGCCGCGCGCAAGGCGGCGAAGCCGTGGGCCGCGCGCACGGCCTACAACCGGGGGCAGATCCTGTACCGCGCCGCCGAGGCGCTCGAGTCGCGGGCGGCCGTGATGGGCGTGCCGCGCGACGAGGTCGACGCGTCCGTCGACGTGCTGCTGCACTACGCCGGCTGGACCGACAAGCTCCACGCGGTCCTCGGCGGCGTCAACCCGGTGGCGGCTCCGTTTCTCTCGTTCAGCCTCCCCGAGCCGACCGGCGTCGTGGGGATCGTCGCGCCGGACGCTCCGCCGCTCCTCGGCCTGGTCGCCGAGCTCGCACCCGCGCTGGCCGCCGGCAACGTCGCGGTGGCGATCCTGTCCGAGGCCACGCCCTTGCCCGGGCTCGACCTGGCCGAGGCACTCGGTGTCTCCGATGTCCCCGGGGGCGTCGTGAACCTGCTGTCCGGGCGTCGTGGCGAGTTGGCCAAGGCCCTTGGCGCGCATCGCGATCTCAACGCGATCGTCGATGCCGCCGGCGACGCCGAGCTGTCGGCCGAGCTCGACCGGCTCGCCGCCGAGACGATCAAGCGCGTCCGCCACGGTGGCGCGGTGGCGAGCTACGACGACGCCGTCGCCGATGCGCTCGAGCGGCTCGAGACCGTGACCGAGCTCAAGACGGCCTGGCATCCGGTCGGAGCGTAGGCATCCCCGAAGGCCGGGTCAGCCCGCGTCCTTGCTCACCGTCGACGAGCACGCCCTCCAAGCGGAGGATCCGGCGCAGGATCGCCAGCGACGAGGCGTAGGTCGAATCCATCCCGTAGTAGCTGAGGCCGCGTGCGCCGAGCGTGCGCGCCTGGGTGTACGGCGTGTCTGAGGCGTAGTGGATGATCCCGAGGTCGATCGGGA
>DATBYI010000602.1:0-13682 GCA_036513815.1 Solirubrobacteraceae bacterium | reverse complement strand
CTTCCCGGTGACGGGGACACGCTCGAGCTCACCGTCAACCGCGGGCGCGACGAGGCCTACGACCTCGGCGACGGTTACAACCACATGGCGATTGTGGTCGAGGATCTCGACGCGACACTCGCGAAGCTGGCCGCGGAGGGGATCGAGCCCGAACGCCCGCCCTACTCGCCCGGTGGCCGGCCCGAGATCGGCCGTATCTGCTTCGTCCGGGATCCGGACGGCTACCGGATCGAGCTGATCGACAAGGACTTCCCCACCCCGCAGGATCCCGACGACTGAGTCGGGCCTGCAATACCTGCCAATCGGCCCCCAGCGCGAGGACCGTGGCAGATCGTGCACCCCCCACGTGCATACCCTGCCACCGTCGCGTGCCCTCGCCTCAAATGGCAGGTTGTGCAGCATCCCGAGGACGTCGATCCCAGACGACTGAGGCTCGCGCGACCTGCATAACACGTCACGAACCGCGCCCGCGGGCGAGCGTGACGAGTTCCGCAGCTCCCACATGCGCAGCACGTCACGCCTCCACTTGCTGCGGCGTTGTGACGTATTACGCACGCCCCGCCACCCAAGAGGTCGCCGACCTCGACGGCTACCGGATCGAGCTGATCGACGAGGGCTCCCCCACGCCGCAGCATCCAGACGGCTGAATCAGCCCGGCGCCCGGGAGTAGAGTGCGCCTACCACCGTCCGAGAGGAGAGGGCATGTACGAGAAGAATGGGGAGAAGTACTTCGTCGTCGACAGCCACCTGCACTTCTGGGACGCCAGTCCCGACAACTGGGTCAAGGGACAGGAGCAGTACGCGAAGGGGTGGATCGAGTGCTTCCACGCTTACATGGGCCTCGGTCCGGCGGACACGCACTGGCCGATCGAGAAGTTCATGAAGTACTCGGAGGAGGACTTCGTCCATGACGTGTTCGAGGAGGGCCACGTCGACGCGGGCGTCTTCCAGTCGACGTACCTGAAGGAGTGGTACACGGACGGCTTCAACACGGCCGAGCGCAACGCGCGGATGGCGGAGAAGTACCCGGACAAGCTGATCGTCAACGGGCGCTTCGATCCCCGCGAGGGCGAGGCCGGGCTCAAGCAGCTCGAGGAGGACGCCAAGCGCTACAACCTCAAGGGCGTCAAGGTCTACACGGCCGAGTGGTACAAGGGCTCGCGCGGCTGGAAGCTGAGCGATCCCGAGGCGCAGATGTTCCTTGACAAGTGCAAGGAGCTTGGGATCAAGAACATCCACGCCCACAAGGGCCCGACGATCTGGCCACTCGATAAGGACGCGTTCGACGTCAAGGACATCGACGTCGCGGCCACCAGCAATCCCGAGCTCAACTTCATCGTCGAGCACGTGGGGCTGCCGCGGATCGAGGACTTCTGCTTCATGGCGACGCAGGAGCCGAACGTGTACGCCGGCCTGGCGGTGGTGATCGGCGGTCTCATGCACGCCCGTCCTCGGTTCTTTAACAAGGTCATGGGCGAGCTGCTGTTCTGGGTGGGCGAGGACAAGATGCTGTTCTCAAGCGATTACGGCATCTGGGAGCCGAAGTGGCAGGTCGAGGGGTTCATCGACTGGAGCATGCCCGACACCGAGGAGTACTCCGATTACCCTCACCCCACGACCGTGACCAAGAAGAAGATCATGGGGCTGAACGCGGCCAAGCTGTACGACATCGAGGTGCCGGCGGAGCTGCAGCTTCAGAACGGCGGCACACCGGCGGCGAAGGACGATGCGCAGCTGGTCGAGTCTGCGTGATGCGGCGCGAGCGCGTGATCGACGCGCTCGCCGAGGTCTACGACCCCGAGCTCGATGAGCCGATCACCGGGCTCGGGTTCGTCACCTCGTGCGAGGTCAGCGGCGACGGCGACGTGGAGGTCGTGCTGCGTTTGCCGACGCCCCAGTGCGCGCCGAACTTCGCCTTCCTGATGGCAGCCGACGCGCGCCGGGTGCTGCGCGGCCTGCCCGGGGTCCGCGAGGTGACGGTCATGCTCGAGGACCACTACACGGGCGAGGAGATCAACGCCGCGATCGGGCGTGGCGAGGGATTCGCCGGGGCGTTCCCGGGCGAGACCGCCGACGATGATCTCGCGTCGCTGCGCGAGCTGTTCCAGCGCAAGGCGCTCGTCGCGCGCCAGTCGCGGCTGTGCGAGGCGCTGCTCGCGGCGGGCGAGACACCGGAGGAGATCACCCGTCGTCGTGCCGCCGAGCTTCCCGACGGCCGGGACGCCCGCCGGTGCCTCGAGCTCCGGCGCGAGCTGGGCCTCGACGACGGTCCCGAAGCGCCGGCGTTCATCCTGCCCGACGGCGAGCCGCTCGCGGCCGCGGAGCTCAGGCGCTGGATGCGCACGGCGCGCCTGGTGCGGATGAGCCTCGAGGTCAACGGCGGCATCTGCCGCTCGCTGCTGCGGGTTCACCGCGGCGTGGAAATCGACGATCCAGAGGAGGTGGCGTTCCGATGAAGGCCGCGAGGCTCCACGCCTATCACGAGGCGCTCAAGCTCGAGGAGGTCGACGAACCCAAGATCGTCGGTCCGCTCGACGTGATCGTCCGGATCGGCGCCGCCGGGCTGTGCCGCACCGACCTCCACATCCAGGAGGGCCAGTGGGCCGAGAAGTCGCAAGTCAAGCTCCCCTACACGCCGGGGCACGAGAATGCCGGCTGGATCCACGAGGTCGGCTCGGCGGTCACGAATGTGCAACCCGGCGACACGGTGATCGTCCACCCGTTCATCACCTGCGGGCTGTGCAGCCCTTGCCGGCGGGGCGACGACATGCACTGCGTGAACGGCTCCTTCCCGGGCATCAACCGTGACGGCGGGTTCGCCGACTTCCTCCAGACCTCGGCGCGCTCGGTGGTCAAGCTCGCCCCGAGTCTCGAGCCCAAGGACATCGCCGCGCTCGCCGACGCGGGCCTGACCGCGATCCACGCGGTCAAGAAGGCGATCCCGGTCCTCGAGCCGGGCACGACCGCCGTCGTCATCGGCGCCGGCGGTCTCGGGCACATCGGCATCCAGTGCCTCAAGGCGATGACGTCGGCGACGGTCGTCGTGGTCGACCCGTCCGAGAAGGCGCTCGCCCTGGCCGGTGAGATGGGCGCTGACGAGACGGTCAAGGTCGACGGCTCGAAGCACGTCGAGACGGTCAAGGAGATGACCGACGGGTTCGGCGCCGAGGCGATCATCGACTTCGTGGGCGAGAAGGGCGCGATCGAGGACGGGATCGCCATGGTGCGCGACGGCGGCTTCTACTACGTGATCGGCTACGGCGAGAACATCGACATCCCGACGATCGACGTTATCTCGCGCGAGATCTCGTTCATCGGCAACCTCGTCGGCACCTACACCGACCTCGAGGAGCTGATGACGCTGACCGCGCAGGGCCAGGTCACGCTGCACACGAGCACCTATCCCCTCGACGCGATCAACGACGCGATGGCCGACCTCGACGGTGGCCGGCTCCAGGGGCGCGGGATCCTGATTCCGGCAGGCGGCTGATCAGGCGGCGCGCGGCTCGCGAACGCCTGGATCCCAGGGGATCTCGTCGACGATGTCGGGGCATGCCCCGACCGGCGCCGCCCTAACCAGGTCGAACACGGTGCGGATTTTGTCGGGCAGGAACTCGAGGCAGCGCAGGTTGCGGCAATTCTCGACCGCGATCCGAACGGTCGACATTCCCATCACGCCCGGGCCTCGCTGCATTCCGGTGACCTCGTAGAGATCGATCCCGTCCGTGATGTACGCGCCAAGCTGCATCCTCGGGTCCCGCTCGATGATGCTGAGGGTCGCTAGCGTCATGACTGGCGGCGGTCATACCCGCTGTACGCCGCTTCAATCGCGCCCTCGTGGTTCGCGAAAGCTTTTGCCAGCTTTTGACGCTCGCGATCTGTTCAGTTACACGGGCGTGAGGGTGTAACGCACGGTCTGGACCCGGATCAGGCCGTCGCGGAACACGAACGTGTCGATCCCGTCGAGGGCCTGCGTGCTCTGGGACTTCGCGTTCCACTCGATGAACAGCACGTCGCCCTCGAAGATCGTCGTGGGAACCTGCCACTCCGCGTTCGGGAGGTCCGAGAGCAGTTTGGTGAAACCTTGACGGACGCCGTCCTTGCCGCGGAGCACTCCGTCGGGCGTGATGAATACCGCGTCGTCGGCGTAGTCGGCCACAATGCCTTCGAGATCACCGGCGATCAGCACCTCGGCGTGATGGCCGAACACCTCCTGGGGGGTACGTCCGCTCGTCGCCTCCATTTGCCTCTCCTATCGTCTTGTCTCGTCGCGGTCGCCTTGCGGCGCGAGCATAACCGGCGAGTGGACTGGGCGAACGGTCCGCGGCGCCCGAGGGGCGCATCCGGGGCGGATAGCCGGCGGCGCCTGGCGGCGGCGCCTTAGCCGCGCCCGACGTACGGCATGTTCGTCGCCATCACGGTCATCGACAGGACGTTCGCGCTGAGCGGAAGGCGCGCCATGTAGAGGACGGCGTCGCCGACGTCCTCGACGGACATCGTCGGCTCGGCCCGGATCGACCCGTCCGCCTGGAGCGCCCCCACTTCGATCGAACTCGTCATCTCGGTCGCGGCGTTGCCGATGTCGATCTGGCCGCAGGCGATCCCGTGCCGGCGCCCCTCGAGCGCGAGCGCCTTGGTCAGCCCGGTGATCGCGTGCTTCGTGGCGGTGTAGGCCACTGCGTTCGGCCGCGGGACGTAGGCGGAAAGCGAGCCGTTGTTGATGATCCGGCCCCCGCTTGGACGCTGGCGGATCATCTGCCGGAACGCGGCCTGGGCGCACAGGAAGGCGCCCGTGAGGTTGGTTTCGACCGTCTGTGACCAGCCCGCGTGCGGGTAGTCCTCGACCGCGGCCGCGGGACCGAACACGCCCGCGTTGTTGACGAGCACATCGAGCCGACCGAAACGGCGCACCACGGCTTCGAACAGCGCCTCCACGCTCTCGGGCTGCGTCACGTCCGTCGACAGCGCGAACGCGCCGGGTCCGGCCGGCAACTCGGCCAACGTCTGATCCAACACGTCGAGTCGCCGGCCCGCCAGCGCGACGCGGTAGCCCGCTCCGGCCAGCCGCCGGGTGATCGCCTGTCCGATGCCCGATCCCGCGCCGGTGACGATCGCCACCGGTGCCGCGGTGTCCGCTGAGGTGCCCATCGGCAGATTCTCGGTTATCGTCGCGCCGAGCGTGTCGAGACACCCCCTGTCGAGCACCGTCGTCGGGAGCTACCCCCAACCGGAGTGGCTGATCGACCGCGAGGCGCTCGGCTCGCACTCCGTGCCCCGCGTCCGGATCAGCCAAGCCTGGCGGATCCCCGAGGCCCATCTCGAGCAGGCCCAGGACGACGCCACCCTTCTCGCCATCCGCGACATGGAGCGCGCCGGGATCGACACGATCACCGATGGCGAGATCCGGCGCGAGAGCTACTCGAACCGCTTCGCGACCGCGCTCGAAGGCGTCGACGCCGAGCACCCGGCCACCATCCACACCCGCGACGGCGCGCCTCGAACCGTGCCGCGGATCGTCGGGCCCGTCCGGTGGCGCGAGCCGGTCGAGGCGCGCGACGTCGAGTTCCTGCGCGCCAACACCGACCGCGCCACCAAGATCACCCTGCCCGGTCCGTTCACGATGGCCCAGCAGGCGAGCAACGAGGCCTATGACGATCCCGACGAGCTCGTAATGGACCTCGCCGCGGCCGTCAACGCCGAGGCGCGCGCGCTCGAGCGCGCCGGGGCCGACGTCATCCAGCTCGATGAGCCGTGGCTGCGCAACAACCCCGAGGCGGCTCGCCGGATCGCGGTCCGCGCGATCGACCGCGCGCTCGAGGGCCTGACCGCGACGACCGCCGTGCACCTGTGCTTCGGCTACGCGGCGCTGGTGGGTCACAAGCAGGCCAACCGCTACGACTTCCTGGGCGAGCTCAGCGACAGCGTCGCGCAGCAGGTCTCGGTCGAGGCGGCCCAGCCAAAGCTCGACCTCGCGCAGCTATCCGAGCTCAGCCCGAAGGTGGTCGTGCTCGGCGTCCTCGACCTCGGGGACCCGAACGTCGAGAGCGCGGACACCGTCGCCGCGCGCATCCGAGCGGCCCTCGCCCACGTGCCCGCGGAGCGGCTCGTGCCCGCACCGGACTGCGGCATGAAGTACCTCCCGCGCGACCGCGCCCTCGCCAAGCTTGAGGCTCTCAGCGCCGGCGCTGCCCTCGTCCGCGCCGAGCTCGAGTCCGCCTAGCGGCGAGCGCGCCCGGGCCTAGCGGCGAGCGCGCCCGGGCCTATCGCCGGGGCGAGACCTCGCCGCGCACGAGCTCGATGTAGCGATCGGCCGAGCGCTCGACGATCCGCTTCGCGTCGTGGCCGATGACCGGTCCCCACCAGCCGCCGTAGATGCACTCGTACTCGTAGGGCGCGAGCGACGCGACGAGATCGCGCACGGCTCGCTCGGGGAGCGGGAGCCGGTTGGGAGCGCTCCAGATGAACGACACACGATCGGCGCCCGGCGTCACGAAGATCGTGTCGCCCACGAACAGCGCGCCACCGCCGTCCGCCCCGGCCGCCCAGTGCAGTACCGCGCTCCCCGGGAAGTGCCCGCCGCACTGGACGAGGGTCACACCGGGCAGAGGCTCGTGCGCCCCTGCCCAGAGCCGGACCGCCGGGTCGGGGCGCATGAGCCAGTGCCGGTCGGCCTCGGGGAGAAGGATCTCGGCGTCGAAGGCGCGGCTCCACTCGACGATCGCGCCGTACATGTGCGGATGGCTCGAGCTCACGGCGGCGAGCCCCCCCGCCTCGCGCACGGCCTCGATCGCCGCCTCGTCGACGTACACGGGCGGATCCCACAGCAGATTGCCCTCCGGGGTGCAGACGACCAGCCCGCGCTGCCCGACGCCGACGTCGGACGGTTGGACCCCGATCCCGAGCAGGTCGGGCTCCACCTCGCGCACCTCGGTGCGGTGGCCGGACTGGGACAGCTCCTCCATCGTCGTCCACCGCTGGCCGGTGGGCGGCACCCATTGGCGTTCGTCCTCACACAGTGGACAGCGCGCCGGCGAGGCCGGCGCCGGCGGATAGTTGGCTCCGCAGGTGGGGCAGATCCATACGTCGGCGCTCGTCATCGTGTCCCGACAAAGGATCGCATCCCGTCACCATGGGCACGCGTATTGATCAGTTCTCCGGTTTGTGATTTACGGCCCCCGGGGAATCTAGTGGGGCAGTCCGATCCAGGTAGGGCTTACCCCTCGTCGCGCCACCGGGAGGAATCCATGCGCAAAGCTGCCACCGTCTCGATTGTCCTCGTCGCCATGCTCGCGGGAGCGGGCGGCGCTATCGCTAAAAGCCATTCCGCGGTGAAGGCACGCGCGGCGCACGCGCGTGGCCTCGGGGCGCTGATACCGACGACCAAGAACGAGCGGCTCCCGACCCACGGTGGCACGGCCGACAGCCTCAACTGGTCGGGCTACGCGGTGACCCCGAGCACCAGTGACATCACCGCGGTGTCCTCGACCTTCACCGTCCCGTCGGCGGGGCTCGACCCGCCCGGATTCGCGGCGACGTGGACGGGGATCGGCGGCTACAACACGAGCGACCTGATCCAGGCCGGTACGGCCGAGCAGTCGGCGCCCAGCAACCCCCTGCTCGGTGACCAGTACTACGCCTGGTATGAGTTGCTGCCGGCGAGTGAGACACAGATCACCGGCTGCACCGGGGACGCCAACTGCACCGTCACGCCGGGCGACAACGTCACCGTCAACATCAGCCAGGTCTCCGGAGACACCTGGAGCATCTCGATGACGGACGCCGGTCACTGGAGCTGGAGCAAAGACGTGACGTACACGTCTTCGGAGTCCTCCGGTGAGTGGATCCTCGAGGCGCCGACGCTCGTGGCCCAGACCGTGCTCGCCAACGTCGGGACGACTCACTTCGGCCCGACCTCGACCTACACCTCCGGCGGCGTCACCCACACAATCGCCGAGGGAGACCCGACGCAGATCTTCCTGTCACCGGGCGAGGTCAACGAGGCGACTCCGTCGGCGCTCGCATCCGACGGCCAATCGTTCAACGACTGCGCGTACGCACAGACCTGCGCAACCCCTTGACGGGCGCCCCGCGCTCTGTGGAGCGCGCGGGCGCGAGCCGGTCCAACCGGCACGCTCGGCGAAAACGCCGAGGCCACGGAGCGCGGCGTCGTGTGCATCGCGCACGACACCGGGCGAGATAACTAGCGCGTATCGAGGAACTCGCGTGCCAGGCGCTTCGGCGCCTGGCACAGCCATGCGTCGACGATCAGCTCCCCGAGCTCGTCGACGGCGATTCGTTCCAGGCGCACTAGTACTGCCGGGTACCCCTCGAAGTGCGGCGTCGTGAAGTAGACGCCAGGGTCTTCGGCGAGCAGTGCCTCCTTGGCGCCGAGATGCTCGACGCGTGCACCCAGGATCGCCCCACTCGGCGCGGCGTCTCCGAGGGCGAGGAGGTCAGCCGGACGCAGCGGTCGCTCCCACGCGAAGAGCTTGTCGCGCACACGCCAGGAGGCGTTGCCCCACGAGGGCCGCTCGCTCGTCTCGGGCAGCGCGAGCGCGAGCCGGCGCACGTCCTCCCAGCTCGCCACCGGCTCAGTCGATCACCGCGGCCGGCACGCCGGTCGCCCCGGGGGGCTCGAGCTCGGGCGCGATCTCCGGCCGGTCCGGGTGCGATGGAGGCTCGGAGTAGGGTCGGGACCAGATCCCTCGCTCCTGCATGAGTGCCACCTGCCGGCGCGTCACTTCGTCGCGGTACTCGGCGTGGGTGTACGGCGCCCGCTCGAGGTACAGGTTCTTCGGATAGACCGGCTGCTCGTAGATCAGCTGGTACTGCTCGGTGGTTAGGTCCTTCATCCAGTTGTCCCACTGGGCCGTCTGGCGGAAGTGCCGCAGCGCCTCGATGTCGATCGTCCCGGCGATCCAGGTCGAGCCGGCGCCGTAGGGAATCTCGGTCACGACCTGCCCTCGGTAGTCGACGATCTGCGAACCGCCCGAGAAAGTGTCGATCGGAACCGTCGAGTCCTTGTCCAGGTAATACGTGCCGAGGTTCATCCCGATCACGTAGATGTTGTTGTCCAGCGCGCGCGCCCGGTTCTGGACCGAGAACATCCCGCTCATCACTCCGGGAGCGGGATACGGACCGCGATAGGCGATCTCGCAGCCGTTCATGGCGAGACCCCGCGCGTTCTCCGGATACGACGCCTCGTTGGCCATCATGATCCCGATCCGTCCGATCTCGGTGTCGGCGACCGGGTAGAAGGCGCTCAGCTCACGGCCGTAGAGCTCGAGCCAGCGGTCCCAAACGTTGTGCGGAGTAACCGAGTGCTCGACCGGAAGCAGCGGCACGAGCTTGTGGTGCCTGAGCACAACCGTGCCGTCCTCGGGCTCGATCACGAAGCCGACGTTGAAGAAGCGACCTGGGAACTCTGGGTGCCGCGCCTTCGCCTGCGCGATCAAGTACGCGTTCCACTGGCGGGCCAGGCGACCCAGCTCGTCGGTCTCCGGGCCGGGAATGTCGATTGCGCATTCGCGCGCGTAGCTCTCGTGGTCGAGATCGAGGACCTCGTCGGTGAACCCCTGCAGACCTCCCTCGGGAATGCAGATGAGGCGTACTGGGAGGTCCATGCTCGATAGCCAGGACGCCGCTTTGATCATGTGCGAGATGTGCTCGAGATTCCAGCTGATCTCCTCGCGCCGGCGGATGCCGCGCATCGTCTGGATCAATCCGACCGCCTGGTACGGCTCGATCATCGTCACCCTCCTCCTGAGAAGGCGTCGCCGTCAGGCGCCGCCGACAATCCGATTAACCCTCTGGCTCGCGATCGACTCTACCGGCGCCGAGCAGCCGTCCGACAGCGATTACCGCGATGTCGTCGGCCTGGGGTCCGTGCGCGAACCCGCGCACCGCCGCCTCGACTCGCGCCACCGAGTCAGCGGCGCAGCTCGCCCCCTGTAGCGTCGCGAGGAGGCGATCCTCGCCGAAGCGCTCGTCCTCACCGACGGTGTCGATCACCCCGTCGGTGTAGAGGACGAGCTGGTCGGCCGGCTCGAGGTGGACCGTCACCGGCGTCCACTCGCCGCGCTCGTAGGCGCCGAGGAATGGGGCGAACACGCCGGCCGGCTCTGGACGGCCGCCGCGCAGGTGAAACGCCGGCGGGTGGCCGGCGAGCACGAGCTCAGCCCTGGCATCGCCATCCACGTCGCGCAGCAGCGCGCAGCAAACGCTGACCAGCGACAGGCCGGGACCCTCACGCAGCGCCGCGTTCAGCTGCTCGAGCGCGGCGACCGGATCGCCCAGCAGCTTGCCGGCGGTGCGCAGCGTGTACCGCGATAGGGAAGTCAGCGCTGCGGCCGCGGCCCCTCGACCAGCCACGTCGCCGACGAGCACCATCCAGCCCCCCCGTACTTCGAACACGTCATAGAAGTCGCCCCCGACCTCGTTCTGCTCGCCGGCCGCTTGGTAGAAGCCGGCGAGCTCGAAGCCGGGGATGGCCGGCAACTCGGGCGGGAGCAGGCTGCGCTGAAGCGTCGAGGCGATCTGCGAGCGCTCGGTGTAGAGGCGCGCGTTCTCGACCGCGATCGCCGCGCGCTGCCCCAACTCGCGCGCGAGCACGAGGTCGCTCTCGTCGAACATCCGGCCCGACTGCGCCATGGCCAGGAAAAGAGCGCCGATCGGCGGCTGGCCGGCGAGCGCCAGCGGCACGGCGATCACCCGCCCAGCGAGGTGCGCTTCGGCCAGCTCGACCGCCTCGGCTGCCACGCCGAGGTCGTCCGTCTCGGTGGGCGCTTCGCCCCCGGCATGCGCCACCGCTACCTCCTCGAGCCCGTCGTCGTCGCCCCTCAGCAGCACCTGGCAGCGGTCGGCAAGCCCCGAGACCGTGAGCTCAGCGACCCGTTGCAGGCTCTGGTGGTAGTCGAGCGAGGAGGACAGGATCTGCCCGGCCTCGGCGAGCAGCCGCTGCGCGAGCTCGGCGCGCTTGACCTCCGTCAGGTCCTCGATCACGCTGACGACCATCGTGAGCGCGCCTCCCGGATCGAACACCGGCGTCGCCTTGTGCAGAAGCCAGCGCTGCTCTCCCGTGGCGCGGATCACGTTGCGCACGAGCATCGGCCCGGCCTCCTCGCCACGGGCGACGATCGCCGAGGGAAGGTCGGCCAACTCCAGGCGGCGTCCCTGCTCGTCGAACACGTCGTAGAGGGCCATCAGCGACCCGGGCGCAGCCACGGTTATCTCCTCGGTGGAGACGAGCCCGAGTAGGCGAGCCGCCGCCGGATTGGCGAACACGATCCTGGCGTTCGCGTCGCGGACGATCACCGCCTCGGCCAGGTTGGTCAGCGTGGCCTCGAGGCGCTGCTCGAGCCCGCTGACCGCGGCGGACAGACCGGCGTTGTCGAGCGCGAGCGCCAGGCGACCCGACAGCACCTCGGCGAAGCGCAGGTCCTCAGGACCGTAGTCGCGACCGGACGTGCCGACGCCGCAGGCCAGCGCACCCACGATGCGCCCCCGTGCGAGGAGTGGCACGTCCACCATCGAGCGCAGTTCGAGCGCCCGCAGCAACTCGAAGTCGGCCTCGTCGGCGGCGATCGCCCTCAGGTCCTCATCCGTAATCCGCTCGATGAGCTGGCTCTTCCCGCTGGCCAGCGCCGCCGGCAGCCCCAACGGCGCTTCGGGAACGGGCCGGCGCCGCAGCAGCCCTCTCTCGAGCTCTTCCCGCCCGGGTCCCTCAACGCGCGAGCCGATCCGCCGAAAGACGCCCTCGTGCGAGATCGTGTCCACCGTCGCGACGTCCGCGAAGGCGGGCACGACGTACTCGAGCAGGCGGGCCACCGTCCCGCCGAGCAGAACGGTGCCGTCGGTGACCTCGTCGATCGAGGCGAGCAGGGCGAATCGGTCGTTGTCGGGACTCGCGCTCAACCGGCCTCACCGACCCCGAGCACCGTCGCCGGGTCGGCGAACAGCTGGGCATCGCCGGCGAGCCCGGCGATCTCAAACAGCCGCTGCACCTTCGGCGATCCGGGGAAGACCGCGAAGCGGTAACCCTCCGCGTCGGCGCGCTGCCGCTCCGCGATGACCAGCCGCAGACCGGATGTGTCCATGAATCGGACCTCGCGCAGATCCAGGAACAAGCCGCCACCGCCGCGCTGCTCCTCACGCGCCTCGTCCATGGCCGCGCCGGCCTTCTCGACCGTGGACAGGTCGATGTCACCGCGCGCCGACACGACCGACGCATCGCCGATCCGCCGGAGCTCGAGGCTCAGTTGCCCTGCCCGTCGCACACTACCTCCCGCACCTCCTGCCAGTGCGTCAGCTCGTCTCTCCAACGGCCTCTCGTAGGGCGGAAAGGTCGGCCGACCCGAACACCACGCGGTTGCGGGTAGCCACATAGACCAGGTCCAAGTCAACCCCCGCCTTCGCGATCTTACGGGTCAGGTCGGCCAGCACGCCAGGGCGGTCCTCGACGTCGACGACCACGACCTCCCGCTCACGAGTCACCGCCAGGTGGGAGATTGCCAGGGAGTGCTTCGCCGCCCCGGGGTGCGGAACGAGGATGTGCAGCTCGGCCCGCTCCCCTGCTCCGATGCACGTGGCCGCCGCGATGTTGACACCGGCATCGCTGATCGCCGCCGCGACCTGCGCCAGCGCCCCGGGAGTGTTCTCGATGTCGATGACCAGGTCGTGTGCCATGTCAGCCCGCGTCGGCGCCAGCCTACTATCCACGCCATGAGTGCGCCGCCGAATGTCTATGACCACGTGGTGTGGATCGTGATGGAGAATCACTCCTACGACCAGATCATCGGTTCCGCGGACGCTCCGTACCTGAACCAGCTCGCCACTCAGCACGGGCTCGCGACGAATTTCTACGCTGAGTCGCACCCGAGCCTGCCCAACTACATCGCGATGACGTCCGGCTCGACGCAGGGGATCGGCGACGACGATCCTCCCGCCGCACATCGCCTCGACGTCCCCAGCATCTTCAGCCTGCTCCCGGGCGGAGGCTCGCGCTCGCTGGAGGAGTCGATGCCGACCAACTGTGCCCAGACCGACTCGGGCGAGTACGCCGTGCGTCACAACCCCCAGGCGTATTACGTCAACCTCGGAGGTGACTGCGCCGGTTACAACGTCCCGCTGGGTGACCCCCCGGACCTCTCGGCGCGCTTCACCTCCGTCACGCCCAACCTGATCCACGACATGCACGACGGCACCGTGGCCGATGGCGACAGCTGGCTGTCGTCGTTCCTGCCGAAGCTCCTCTCGAGCGACGAATACGCCGCCGGTCGCATGGCGGTGTTCATCACCTGGGACGAAGACGATGACCTGAGCGCTAACCACATCCCCACGTTCGTGATCGCACCGTCGGTGGCGCCGGGGACGGCAATCGCCGACCGGCTCAACCACTACTCCATGCTCCGCGCCACCCAGGAGATGCTCGCGCTCGAGCCGTTGCTTGGCGACGCCGCCACCGCGGCGGACATGCGCGCGCCGTTCAATCTGTAGCGGGCTCGCTCGCTCCAGCGACACGAGCGCCTCCGGCGGGTCGCCGCGGGCCGCGAAATCGACGATCTCGGCGTCCTTGAACACGTAGATGCCCAACCGGAAACCTGGCATTGCCTCTCCTCTCGAACGACACTCAAGGCGACCGAGCAGCGCCGCCTCAGTGCTCCCAGAGCCGACGGCTAGATCGA
>DATBYI010000601.1:0-2636 GCA_036513815.1 Solirubrobacteraceae bacterium | reverse complement strand
AACCACCTGCGGGCGCGGCAGGTACGGCTCGATCCGCTCGGACACCGCCACCGGCCCCGCCCCCGGGCCGCCACCGCCGTGGGGCTGGGTGAACGACTTGTGCAGGTTGAAGTGGACGATGTCGAAGCCCATGTCGCCGGGTCGACTGATCCCCATGACCGCGTTCAGGTTCGCGCCGTCGTAATAGAGCGTCGCACCAACGCCGTGCACGATCCGCTCGATCTCCTCGATCCCGGTCTCGAACAGCCCGAGCGTCGATGGATTGGTCAGCATCAGGCAGGCCACGTCCTCGTCGGCCTTGGCCCGCAGGTCGTCGAGGTCGACGTTGCCGCTCGCGTCGCTCACCACCTTGACCACGTCGTAGCCGCCCATCGTGACCGTGGCGGGGTTCGTCCCGTGCGCGGTGTCGGGCGTCAGCACCTTGGTCCGGTGCTCGCCACGGTCCTCGTGGTAGGCGCGCGTGAGCAGCACGCCGGCCAGCTCACCCTGCGACCCCGCCGAGGGCTGGAGCGAGACGTACGGGAGTCCCGAGACCTCCCCGAGCGCCTCCTGCAGATGCCACATCAGCTCGAGCGCGCCCTGCGCGCGGCTCGGATCCTGAAGCGGGTGCATCCGGGCGTGACCGGGAAGCGCGGCGATCCGCTCGTGCAGCTTGGGGTTGTGCTTCATCGTGCACGACCCGAGCGGATAGAAGCCGGTGTCGAGGTCGAAGTTGCGCTTGGACAGGCGGTTGTAGTGGCGCACGATCTCGGGCTCGGCGACCTCCGGCAGGCGCGGCGGGTCGTCGCGGCGCAGCTCGGCGGGAAGCAGCTCGTCGATCGAGCGGAGCGGAACGTCCAGCGCCGGCGCGACGAACGCTCGGCGCCCCGCCTTCGAGCGCTGGAAGATCGTCAGCGTGTCGTCGGCCTCGCGAATCACGTCGACACCCCCACCGCTTCTCGCTCGGCGGCGACCGCCACGCCGAGGACGTCGGCGAGGCGGTCGATGTCGGCCTTGCTGCGCCGTTCGGTGATCGCGACCAGCAGCCCGTCCGGGTGCTCGGGGTAGTCACGCCAGAGCGGATAGCCCGGGTTGACGCCCTGCTCGCGGCAACGCTCGATCACGGCTCCGACCGGGGCGCCGATCTCGACCGCGAACTCGCGGACGACGGGCTGGTCGTGCAGCGGTGTCACGCCCTCGATCGCGGTCAGGCGCTGGCGGGCGTACGCCGTGCGCTGGAGCATGAGCTCGACGAGCTCGACGATCCCCTCGCGGCCGAGCCAGCTCAGATAGATCACCCCGGCGAGCGCGTTGAGCGCCTGGGCGGTGCAGATGTTCGAGGTGGCCTTCTCGCGGCGGATGTGCTGCTCGCGCGTCTGCAGCGTGAGGACGAAGCCGCGCTTGCCGTCCATGTCCTTTGTCTCACCGGCGATGCGGCCGGGCATCCGGCGCATGAGCGCTTCGGTCGTGGCGAAGAAACCGAAGGACGGACCTCCGAAGTCGAGGCGGTTGCCGAGCGACTGTCCCTCCCCGACCGCGATGTCGACGCCGCACTCGCCCGGCGGCTTGAGCAGCGCGAGTGGCAGCGGGTCGCAGGCCGCGATGCTGAGCGCCCCGGCCCGGCTGGCGGCGCCAGCCACACGGCTCAGGTCCTCCACGGCGCCCAGGAAGTTCGGCTGCTGGACGATGACCGCGCTGACGTCGTCGGTGAGGTCCGGCAGATTGGTGACGCCATGGTCGAGCGGCGCCTCGACGACCTCCATCCCCCACGCGTGCGCTTGCGTGCGCAGCGTCTCGCGCGAGTGCGGGTGCACCCCGCGCGAGACGACGAAACGGCGGCGGTCGTTCGTGTTCTTGGCCACGTAGCCGGCCGCCGCCACAGCGCTCGGCCCCTCGTACACCGACGCGTTTGAGACGGGGAGGCCGGTCAACTCGGAGATCGCCGTCTGGTACTCGAACATCGCCTGGAGCCCGCCCTGAGAGATCTCGGGCTGGTACGGCGTGTAGGGAGTGAGGAACTCCGAGCGCATGATGATCGAGTCGATCAGCGCCGGGACGTAGTGGTCGTACATCCCGGCGCCGAGGAAGCTGATCTCGTCGTCGGCCGAGGTGTTCCGGGCGGCGAGCGCGCGCAACTCCTCGAACACCTCCTGCTCGGACAGCCCATCGCCGAGCGAGAGCGCCCGCTTGAGGCGCAGACTCTCGGGAACGTCCGCGAACAGCTCCTCGACCGAGGCCACGCCGATCGTGGCGAGCATCGCTTCGCGGTCGGCGTCGGTGGCGGAGGTGTAGCGCGTCATGGCGTTGGTCAGTCGAGGGTCGCCTGGTACTCGGTCGCGTCCATCAGCGAGTCGACCTCCGAGGGGTCAGACAGCTTCACCTTCACGAGCCAGCCGTTCCCGTACGGGTCGTCGTTGATCGTCTCGGGGCTGTCGGCCAGCGTGTCGTTGACCGCGGTCACCTCGCCCGACAGCGGCGCGATCACGTCCGAAACCGCCTTGACCGACTCGACCTCGGTGTACGGCTGGTCCTTGCTAACCGTCGCCCCGACCTCGGGGGCGTCGAAGAACACGACCTCACCCAGGGCGTCCTGGGCGTACCAGGTGATTCCGAACGTGGCGTCGTCGCCGTCGATGCGAGCCCAGTCGTGCTCGGCG
>DATBYI010000600.1:0-9604 GCA_036513815.1 Solirubrobacteraceae bacterium | reverse complement strand
GGTGGCGGCGCAGGACGCGATGCCGGAGAACGCGGTGGCGTCGATGACGCCGGCGACGGGGTGGTTGTACCAGCCGTTGGAGTCGGGAGGGCGGGACGGGAGCGCGGTGGCGGCGGGGGAGGAGCTTTCGACGTTCAGGGGGAAGCTGATCGATTGGCTCGACGAGCCCCAGAACACCTGGCATGAGGCGGTGGTCTCGGCATCCGTGTACGTCGTGGAGACGCAGCCAACGACGCTTGACGGCACAGGGTCAGCCTCCCAGGTCACCTGGACCGGGTTGTACTGCCAGTCCCCCGACTCGTCGCATGAGCCACCCGACGGAGAGCAGGAAACCGTGAGGCTGTTGGCCGATGCTGCGGACGCCGCTACGAAGGAGACGGCGGCGACCAACACCCCGACAAGCGCGAGCCTTTTCATGCCGACTCCAACCTCCTCAGCCGTCGCAGCAGCGTGAAGCTCGCCACCGCCACCACGGCCATCGCCACCGAACTCAGCAACAGCAACACGCCGTTGCGATGAACCGGGACGTCCGCGCGCAGCGACGGCAGCAGATCCCTCGGCAGCGCCAGCGGGAAGGACAGCCCAGTCACGCGCGACGACGGCTTCCGCGTGGCGCGAACGTGGTGAATCTGCGCGCGAACCGGGCTCGACGTTCTGCGGGCGGGCGGCGCCGAGACGGTGGGGGTGTGGACGACCGATGAGCTGAGCGGCTGTGAGCTCGTCGACCGGGACGACGGCGTCGAAGTCGTGATGTGGATCGACGGCCTCGTCGGGGCAGAGGTGTGGGACGGCGTCGTCCGCGCGTCCGCCTGCGGAGCGGGATCGGGGGACGGGCTGCCGGGCGACTGAGCCGCCGGCGCCTGCTGTGGCGACGGATCCGCGGCGTGCGTCTTCGCGCTCGTCGGCGCCGCCCAGAACGCCAGGCAGATCAGCGCCAGGAGCGCGAGGACCAGCGTCTCACCCAATTCGGTGAGCCTGAGAGCGGTACTAGAACCAGCATCCTTCTGCCCCCGGTACCGCTGCGTTTCATCCACGCATGCCATTCGCAACGGCCCTTACTGCTTTCTATCTATCGCGCACTAACCATACGCTTCTCGTCCCAACCAGATCAACGGTCGCGGGCGGCGAGTGCTTTCGAGCCGAGGATCGCGCAGGCCAGGAATGCCGCGGCGAGCAGCAGGACGAGTACGGGGGTGGGGAGGTCGTGGCCGGTCGCGCGCGCCGCCAGGAGGGTGACCTGCGGCCGGCGCTGACGATGCGTGCCGGCCGACGCGAGCCGTGCGCGCGCCTGCCCGGACGAGGCAACTGCCGCGGCCGGGAGGGCGATCCGCGCCACCGCACGGGTGACCCCCACCGGCGGGGCCGAAGAGACGAACGACGCCGACGGCACGACGGAGAACCCAAGGGCGACCGAGGTGAGTCGGGGCCGGAGCGAGGGCACCGGCAGCAGGGCTCCGCCTGCCGGCGTTATGAAGCTCGGCCGCACGGGCTGGGCCGCTGCCGGCTCGGCCGCCGGCGTCGGGTCATCGGGTGGGGCCGCCGGCGAGGGCGCGTCATCCGGCGCCTGGGTGGGGGCGGCACTCGAAGGATCGGCTGGCGCAGGAGGTTCCGAAGGGGCGGGGTCAGGTGGCGCCGGCGTGAGGGTCACGAATGTGCTCTGGCCGGCCGCCTGTTGAACCTGCGTGTTGCCGTAGCACCACGACAGACAGCCGAGCTGGACCTGCCAGATCGTCTGCGTGACCACGGCGACGGTGCCACTACCGGCTACACGGCCTGCTCCACCTGAGGACGCGGTCATGACATCGACCGTGGTGCTCGACTGCTCCGCGTCCTGAACCTGCACGGAGTCGACGCAGTAGAAGAGGCACCCGATCTGCAGCTGCCAGACGCTCTGCGTTGTCTGGCTGAGAGTGGGCGCCACCGGCGGCGACCCCGCGAGCGCCGACTCGATCAACGACGCGACGGTCGGGTCGAGGCTGGAGAGCTGGATCGTCGTGCTCGTCTCGGTGGCGCTCTGCACCTGCGCCACCGTGGTGGACAAACCCGTCTCCTGCTGGCAGGACACCTGGGTGGTGACGCTTTGACCGGCGGTCGGGACGGGAGCGGGGCCCGAGGAGTCGGAAGGGGAAAGCAGGGCGGTCAGGTCGGCGAGGATCTGCTGGCTGACCGCGACCGTGGTCGGGTTGCTCGAGGTGGTGTCGAAGCACTGGTTGACGCACCCGAGTTGGACCTGCGTGATTGTGCTCGTGGTCTGTGAACCAGTGCCCGATCCGCCCGGGGTCAGTGCGGAGCCGGCAAGCTCGGCCTCGCCCGGGGCGATCTGCACGGTGACCGACTGCTGCTGCGCGGTCTGAACCTGGCTGATGCCCTGGCAATTCGAAGTGCAGCCCGAGATCTGGATCTGGGTGATCGTCTGGGTTGTCGTCGCGGTGACGATCGGCATCGGGCTCGCGGGCGTGGTCGGGGGCTGCGCCGGCGGCAGCGAATCCGCGGGCGACGGCGCCGGGGAATCGACGGGGGGCGGCGCTGGCGAATCGACGGGAGCCGGGCTCGTCGGCGGATCCGACGGCTGTGGCGCCGGAGACTGGTCGGTCGGCGGCGCCGGGGACTGGTCGGTTGGTGGCGCCGGCGATTGGTCGGTTGGCGGCGCCGGCGAGGTCGTAGTGCCAGCGGGCGGCGTCGTGACTGGACTCGGCGCAGGGGTGGGGGTGGTGCTCACCGGCGGAGTCGAGGTCGGCGGGGGAGTGGTCGCGCCGACCGGCGTCGACGGCGTCGAGCTCGAGTCCGTCGCGTTGGGAGCCGCCGATGCCGTATCGGTGGACGTCGGACCCGGTGCCGTCGCCGCAGTAGTCGCGCTTGGCGCCGTCGGTGCCTGGGGCTGACCGGCGGGCGTCGAAGCCGCCACCGACTGATCGGCCCGAGCCTGCCCGACGACCGCTAGCGCCACAACGATCGTGACGAGGAGGAGCCTGAGCTTGGTGGTGTAGACGAATCTCATTGCGAATCCGGATCACGGGACCTGCTCGGCCGGCGCCCGAAGGCGCCGGCCGAGTGCGGGTCCGGCCAGGGGTCCCGGTCGCTCCGCGCTATGCGGATCGACTGGGAGGTCGACTAGGTGCTCGACTGGGTCTGCCCCCCAGTCTGCGTGGTGTCGGCGTTGTTGCCGGCGCCACTGAGCGCCCCATTGACAGCGAGCTGGTTCGCGCTGTTATCGCCTCCCGAGACGTCGCCAGCGCCGATGCTGACCGGGACGTTTGCGTTGACTGCGGTTTGGTTGGCGCAAGCCGAGGAGGCCGCCAACTGGCCGGTGAGCGCCTCCTGTCCGCTCAGTTGTGCCTGTCCTGCGCCGCCGCAGCCGATCGAGCAGCTGGAGCCGGCCGTCTGGCCTTGGGTGTTGCCCTGGTCGGTGCTGCTGTTGTTGCCGGCGCCGCTGACCGCCCCGTTGAGGGCGCCCTGGTTGGCGCTGTTCGAGCCACCCGAGATGTTCCCAGCCGAGATGTTGACCGGGACATTGGCGTTAACCGCGGTCTGGTTGGCGTTCGCTGACGAGAACGCTCCCTGGAGCGTGGCTGCGCTCTGACTCGAGGCCTGGTACTGCCCGGCTCCGCCACAACCCGCGAGGCAGCTGGAGCCCGCGGTCTGGCTCTGGTTGTTGCTTTGGTTGGTGGTGCTGTTGTTGCCGGCCCCGCTCAGGGCGAGGTTGCCAGCCCCCTGGTTGGCGCTGTTCGAGCCGCCCGAGATGCTGCCGCCGGCGATGTTGACCGGGACGTTGGCGTTAACCGCGGTCTGGTTGGCATTGGCTGAGGACCCCGCCAGCTGACCGGTCACCGACTGCTGCCCGCTCAGCTGCGCTTGCCCGGCGCCGCCGCAGCCCCACTGACAGCTGGAGCTGGCGTTCTGGGTCTGGTTGTTGGTCTGCGAGGTGTTGCTGTTGTTGCCGGCGAGGCTGCCCGCGCCGTTCAGCGCACCCTGGTTGGCGCTGTTCGAGCCGCCCGAGATGCTTCCGCCTGCCACGCTGACCGGGACGTTGGCGTTGACCGCGGTCTGGTCGGCGTTCGCCTGCGAGGACGCTCCCTGGAGCGTGGCCGAGCTCTGGTTGGAGCCCTGCGCTTGCCCCGCGCCGCCGCAGCCCCATTGACAGCTGGAGCTGGCGGTCTGGCTCTGGGTGTTGCCCTGGGTCGTGCTGCTGTTGTTGCCCGCACCGCTCAGTGCGCCGTTGACGGCGAGCTGGTTGGCGCTGGGATCGCCGCCCGTAGAGCCGGAGATGGCCCCGCCGGCGCTGCTCGCCGGCGAGTTGCCATTGACGGCGGTCTGGCCGGCGTTGGCCGAAGACCCCGCGAGCTGGCCGGTGGCGGACTTCTGTCCGCTGCCCTGTGCCTGGCCTGCACCGCCGGATCCGAGACCGGCGCCGCCACTCGGGTCGGTCTGGGTCTGGTTGTTGGTCTGCTTGGTCTTGCTGTTGTTACCGGCGCCGCTGGCCGCCCCGTTCAGCGCGCCCTGGTTGGCGCTGTTGGAGCTGCCCGAGGGCTTGTTGCCGGTCGGCGCGTTGCCGGTCGGCTTGTTGCCCCACGGCTGGCCGCATCCGCATGACTTGCCGCCCGACGGAGCGCCGCCGCCGACGCTGACCGGCGCGTTGGTGTTGGTCGCGCTCTGCTGGGCGTTGGCGGAGGAGACCGCCTTCTGGAGGGTCAGTGCGGACTGACCCGCCAGCTGCAGCTGGCCGAGTCCACCGGACCCGCCGCCGCCTCCTGGTGTGCCGCCAGCCATCGCGGTCGCCGGCAGTGCGAGCGCGGCGATGCTAATGGCGGCAGCTATGAACTTGGATCTCATGCTGCTCGTTTCTCCTTGGTTGGCTGGAGCGCCGCGCTCACTGTCCACGCGGCGCGTACTGGCGTAGCTCCAGCCGCCGCTAACCGGGGCGTTCGAGCGGCGAGGCCAGGGCTGCCGACCGCCAGGGCAGGACATCTAAGGCCAGCAGTCCCGGCAGGAAGGTGAGAAGAAGGGCAAGCGCGGCGAGCGTGAGCAAGGTCGCGGCGGTCCCGCCGGGCGAGGCGGCGCCACCGCCGCCGGCGCTCTCCGCGCCGCTCGCGGGCAGCGAGGCCGAGACCGGTGGGAGCGCTTGAGGCGTCGGCTCCGCCATCGACACCGGGGCGAGCGGCTCGTGGATTCTCCGGCCGACGCGGCTGCCAACGCCGGGCGGGCCAGCGCGATGGGGCCGGACCGCCCGAGCGGGGCTCGAGTGACCCCCCGGCCGGTGAATCGAGAACGCGAAGGCGCCGGCGACGAAGGACCGTGGCTCGACGGCGGGGATGAACCGGGACCCGGCCGCTGGACGCGCGACCGCCCGCCGGTGCGCCGTGACCGGGTGATGCAGCGCTCGCCGCGAGCTCCCATGGGCACGGGCGGCCATCGGTGTGGGAGCGAGCCGGCGCGGTACGGCGGTGGCGCCGCCCGGTACGTCATCCGGCCTGGGAGCTGAGGACGCGAGTGTCGAGCTGGGCGTCGCGACGGCGGCACTGAGGGACAGACCGGCAGAGGGCGAAGGCTGCGGCGACGGTGGCGCCGATACTGCCGCCGTGGCCGGTGGCGGGGAAGGAATCGACGGCAGCGAGGCCGGGACCGACTGGACGGCGGCCTTGACAGCGGCCACGGCATCCGCTCCGGCCTGGCTTGCCTGGGACAGAGCGGCGTCGACCGCCCCTTGCGCGGCAGTCGGCACGCCGGGCACTGCGGAGATCCCGGCGCTGCCGGACGCGTACGCGGAGGTCGGCGCGATCAGCGCGGTCGCGAGCAGCGCCAAGAGGAGCGCTACCCAGCGTCGATGCCCCAACAGCTTTCGGAAATTCAGATCAGCCATGATCAGCTTCCTGTCCCTTTATGTCTCAAAGACGGGCCGATCTGATCCAAAAAAAGCGCGCGATTGCGCGCTATCTCTGATACTTTCACCGTGATAGCGGTCGCAGTTTGGGGGTGGCGACATGAGTCGCAGTGGGCGTGGACGACCGGTGTCAGCGACGCCGGTGAGTACAGATGGTCCGGAGGGTTCGGGCGCCTCGAGAGATGAGCGCGTTAGGTCGCACATGCCGCTCGTGCGCGCGATCGCGCGCCGCTTGGGCGGCGGGGGCGACGAGCAGGAGGACCTCGTTCAGGCGGGGGCGGTCGGGCTGGTGAGGGCGTCGTCGCGGTTCGATCCGGACCGCGGCATCGCGTTCGCATCGTTCGCCGCGCCGGCGGTGGAGGGTGAGATCCGTCGCCACCTGCGCGAGCGCAGAGGACGCGACGTCCCCCGTGAGACCGGCGGCGAGGAGGGAGACGAACTGGCCGGCGAGCTCGAACCGACGGCGGAGAGCGAGTCCCGGCTGCTCTTGGCGGGCGGCATGCGGGCGCTCGACGAACGCGAGCGGCAGATCGTGTTCCTGCGCTTCAACGCAGACATGACCGAGCGGCAGATCGCGAGCAAGCTCGGCATCTCCCAGGCGCACGTATCGCGCCTGCTCGCGGGTGCTCTGGCCAAGCTCAAGTCCGAGCTCACTGACTCGGGCAACGGCACCGAACCTGGTGATAGCAATGGGGCCGCGGTGCTATCGCCGCCGCAAAACGGGCAAAAGGCGGCCGCCAGCGGTCGCCGACCGGCCAGATCCAAGTCGCCGGGCGGCTACAGCGGTCGCATTCTCGTGCGCATGCCGGGCGAGCTCCACGAGCAGCTCGCGCAGGCGGCCGAGCGCGAGGAGCTCAGCCTCAACCGGTACGTGACGCAGGCTCTGTCGACATCGGTCGAACCGGACCCGGGGGATGGGTCCGGGTCGGATTCAGGCTCGCGGACCCTCCGGCTGGCGCTCGCCACGAACCTGGCCGTCGTCGTCATCGCGGCGCTGGTCGCGGTCGTGCTGCTCGTGCTAGCGCTCCAGCGCGGCATCTGAACCGCTGCAAGTCCGCGTGCGGCGGGCAGGACACCGTCCGCCCGGCGCGAACCGGCCCACGTGCGCAACACGACGCTTCACGGGGTGATCGAGGCGTTCGCGACGGAGGCGGCGATGGCGCTGTGCGCCGAGACCGCGTCCGGTGCCGAGATCCCGTTCGAGCTGATTGACGCCGCCGGCGGCCCACGCGGGCGTGGGCGCGGACGGGTCGCCCTCTACTGCTACCGCCCGCTGACCGAGACGTTCATCCGCGAGCGGCTCGGGATGCTGGTGACGCTTCCGACCTACGCGGCGGCCCTGCGCGCGCTGAGCCCACTCCCCGGTGTCGAGGGGTATGTCCGGCAGCGCGGGGGTGTGGGGGTCCCAGAAGGCGATCCGCGCGATGGCGCGAAAGCGGCGCTGCGGGCGTTCCTGACCGCCGTGTTCGATGATCGCAGCGACTTTGAGTTCGATCCCGACCGGTTCGAGGCCGCGTACGCCGAGCTGGAACAAGCGTTGTACGAGGGACGCGCGGTGACGGTGGTCGCGGCGCCGCTGCTCGGGCTCGCCCTCGACCCCGAGACCCGCGAGATGCCGATCGGCGACGGGCTCTCGCTCGTGCGCGGGGACGCGCTCGAGGACGCGCCGCCCGAGGCCGTGTGGGGCGACGGCGAGGAGCCGAACGTTCTGATCGTCCTCACCGCGGCCCACGACCGCGACGCGCCTGCGCCCGTGTCGGTGGCGCGGGCGCGCTTCCGCCGCACCTTGACCGCGCTTCGGCTGTTCGAGCGGGGCGGGTACGCGCTGGGTCCGATCGCGTGGACCCGAATCGACTCGGGGGCGTGGCGACCGGTTCCGCTCGGCGGCAGCGGCCGACCCCGCCTGATCCGCCGGATCGCGGCCGAGCACGAAGATGAGCTGCGCGCGTTCTCCAATCTGATGGCGCGTCGGACGCCGAGCAGCGGGGAGATCTCCTGGGCCCTGGCGCGGTTCGAGATGGGCTGTGAGCGGCTGGCTCCGTTCGAGGCGCTGACCGACTATCTGCTCGCGCTCAGGGCGCTGCTCGAGCCGGAGGGGCCCGCGAGCGGACGCCTGGCCGGGCGCATCGCCGCGATCTGCGCGAGGCCGGAAGATCGGTCCGCAGTGGCGGAGCGGGTGGCTCACGCCGTCTCGCTGGAGCGTGCGGTGATCGGCGGCCTGGCTCCTGCCCACTCCGGCGTGGACGCGCTGGTCGACGAGCTGGCCGAGCAACTGCGGGCGTTGCTCAGAGACGTGCTGTGCGGGCACCTCGGCGCGGACCTGTGCGCCGTCGCGGACGACCTGCTCGCCCAGGCCGCGATGCCCGCGGACCTCGGCGCCACTCGCTAGGCTTGAGGCCGGACCGCTCCCCACTCGGTCCTGCATCGCGGGGCCGGGAGTGTCTTGCCCGCCAGGCCTGACATGTAAGTCCTGGGGCTCCTATGAAGGAAAGGGGAGCGCGATCTGCAGTTTCGAGCGGGCCACAGCGCCCGCTCGAGCTGTTAAGGGTCGAATTCCGGTTAAGCGTCGAATTGCTGTTAAGGCTCGAATGTCTCTCTTTGCAGGCCGTCGACGGCGGTTATGCTGGCGCCGTGTCACCTCTTGCCGCTCGGCCCACGGTCGCCCCTAATGTCCATCCGGATTGCCGGAACGCGCCGAGCATCAACGAGGAGGGGTTCGAGGAGCTGTGCCACCTGGTCACCGAACGGGATCCGGACACGGCGCTGTGCGGCAAGGACGTGTCCGGCTATCCGTGGGACCCGCCGTGGCCACGCTGCGAGGCGTGCCTGGCGGTGGCTCGGGGGGACATGAATTGAGGCTTCGCGCGACAGGCTGGAGGCGGACGTGAGCGACTACGAGCTGACCTGCGTGGTCGAGATCCCCAAGGGCAGTCGCAACAAGTACGAATACGACCCGAGGCTCGGGGGCATCAAGCTCGATCGGTTCATCTCGGCTTCGGTGGTGTATCCGACCGACTACGGCTACGTGCCCCAGACCCTCGCTCCCGACGGCGACCCGCTCGACGTGCTCGTGTGCGTGTCCGAGCCGACGTTTCCAGGGTGCATCGTCGTGGCCAAGGCGGTCGGCCTGTTCAAGATGTCCGACGAGAAAGGGCCCGACGACCACGTGGTGTGCGTGCCGTGCGAAGACCCGGGGTGGAACTACTACAACGACGTCGACGAGCTCCCGCGCCTGCTCCGCGACGAGATCTCCCACTTCTTTGCGGTCTACAAAGACTTGGATGAGGGCCGCTACTCGGAGGTCGGCGGTTGGGGCGGACGCGACGCCGCAATCGAGGCGATCGACAATTCGCGCCGCGCGTTTCTGAAGCGCGAGGCGTAGTGAGCAGGGTGGGTCGGCGGCGCCTGAGGGCGGCGCCTTAGTCCGGCTCGGTGCTCGCCGTCTCGCGCTCGGCTCGCTCCCGCCGCTCCCTTCGGGACTTGACGATTCGCCGGGCGATGAACGCGATGATGAGCAGTCCGATCGCGATCCCGAAGTACGCCTCGTAGCGCGTGGCGGCCTTGTAGATGCTGTCGATGTGGCTGCCGGAGAAGTAGCCGATCGACACCCACACCGCGACCCACAGCGCCGCGCCGAGCGCGTTGAACGGGACGAATTTCGCCCAGTGCATGCCAGTGATGCCGGCGATGATCCCGTTGGCCTGCCGCAGGCCCTCGACGAACCGC
>DATBYI010000599.1:0-2237 GCA_036513815.1 Solirubrobacteraceae bacterium | reverse complement strand
GGGCTGATCAGCTCGATCGAGGCCGAACAGTCCTACGGGCGGCTCGACGGCGCGCTGACCACGTGCGGGATCGTGGCCGGCGGCGAGCAGCTGGGCAACTACCAGCTCGACGGCGAGTACGCGATCGACCAGCTGCTCGCGGGTGGGACCGTCCAGCTCGTGAACTTCAGCGGCCCGACCGGCGCCGCCGACAGCGTGACGAGCGCAACCGAGCTCGACAACACCGCCACTACGGCGCAGGCGACGCCGCAGGGACGCGCACGTCTGGCCCTGGCCATGTCCCTGCTGAACACCACCACCTGGTCGGTTGACCCGGGCGCTGTCCCTCCGGCCCGAAATGACTACGTCGGCCAGGAGCAGCAGGAATTCGACACCGACTTCGGGCCGCCGGCGCCATTCCCGGTGATGCCGTTCATCCAGACCGGGCGCCAGCAGATCGAACTCGCCGCCGGCGGGAACCCGAACTGGACGGCCGGGGTCAACTTCGCGGGGCTGGTTTACGAGTCGTCCTACCTGCCCGAGATCGAGGCGCTTTACCGCGAGGCGGGACTAGACCTGAACGCCGACCTGCGCACCCTCACCCGCGACGCGAACATCAAGGCCTCCATCCCCGCCGAGCGCTGGATGGTCCGGACGTCGGACAACACCGGCCGCCTCCAGGTGCCCGAGCTCGATTTGAAGACGATCGCGGACCAGCTCGTGCCCGTGCAGCAGGAGAACTTCTACGCCCACACGGTGGCCGCCGCGGGTCGGTCCTACCTACTGCGCCAGGCGTACGTCGATGCGCAGAGCCACTGCAACTTCACACCGGCCGAGTTGGTGGCGGGCGTGCACGCGATCCAGCACCGCGTCGACACGGGCCGTTGGGATGACGTCTGGACCCCGTCGGCGCTCAACGCGAGCGCGAGCAGCCTCGACCTCGGGCCGACGGCGTTCATCCCGTACCAGCCGGCGCCCCTCACGGGCTACAACGGGCCGTTCGACCCCTTCACGCAGGGCATCTGGTAACGCTTAGCGGCTCCCGGGCCACAATACCCGGGATGCCGCAAACATCTGACCGTCCTTTCTGGGCGTGGACGGGCGTCGGCCTCGCCGGGTCGGTCACGGTTGCTTTGGCCGGACCGCACGTGGCCGGCGGGCCGGTGAAGTGGTGGTTTGACCCCTCCTTGGGCGCCGCCGTTTTCTACGCCGGGATCGCCGCGCTGATCGTGGCCTGGATCGGTCTCGCTCCGCGAGCGCCGTGGTGGGTCGGAGCGCTGTGGTGCGCGCCCCTGGTCCTGACCGCACCGCTGTTCAGCCAGGATGCGTACAGCTACCTGGCGCAGGGGACGCTCGTGCACCTCGGCCTGGATCCGTACCGCGACGCGCCGGCCGCCCTCGCAGCGCACGGACAGGCGCACGCGCTGAACGCGGTGTCACCGTTCTGGCGCCACACCACCGCGCCGTACGGGCCGTTGTTTCTGTGGATCGTCAGCGCGTTCACCGGGGCAAGCCTCGTCGTCGGGGTGATCCTGATCAGGGCGCTCGAGCTCGTCGGATTCGCGCTACTCGCGGTGTTCGTGCCTCGTTTGGCGCGCTCGCTCGGCGCCGATCCAGGGCGCGCGACCTGGCTCGTGCTGCTGAGTCCGCTCATGCTCCTCGAGCTGGTGGCGGCGGCGCACAACGATCTTTTGATGATTGGTCTGGTGGTCGCCGGCATCTCACTCGCCATGGAGCGACGCGTGCTGCTGGGCATTGCGCTGTGCGCCCTGGCGGCGACGATCAAGCTGCCGGCCGCGGCGGCCATTCCGTTCATTCTGGTGGCCTACGGCTGGGATCGGCGGACCGTGTCGCGGGGCCTGGTGGTGGCGGTCGGCGTCGTCATCGCGGTGAGCCTGGTGAGCGGACTCGGCCTCGGCTGGCTGTCGAGTTCGGTGTTCTCGACGCCGGACAAGGTGCGCCTCGCGATCACGCCGGCGACCGCGCTTGGGTGGACGGTCGCGCAGATCCTCCCGGTGGGGGCCCGCAGCCTCGAGTCGGCGCTCGGCGTCGTCGCGTTCGGTCTGAGCCTCGCGCTCGGCGCGTTGCTCCTGTGGCGTTCGCGACGCCAGAACATGGTGCGCAACCTTGGGATCGCGCTGATCGCGGTGGCGGTCTGCGGGCCGGCGGCGTGGCCGTGGTACCTGAGCTGGGGCCTCGTGCTGCTCGCCGCGTGCCCGGGTATCCAGGAGTCGCGCTGGCTCGTGCTCGTGCTGGCG
>DATBYI010000598.1:0-4999 GCA_036513815.1 Solirubrobacteraceae bacterium | reverse complement strand
CAGGAAGCGCGCCGGGACGTACAGCGCGGCGTACTCGTTCTGGGCCAGGAACGTCATCACCTGCGCCACCGCCCGCTCGGTGGTGTCGTCCAGCCCGCGCGCCGCGCTCCATGGGATCTCGCGCGAGGCGTCCCACTGCTGCGCCGAGGCCTGTTCGACGAGCTCACCCACGTCGTCCGCCCACAACTCGTCCGGGTCGCTCAGGCGCCACCGGTAGCCGGACGCCCGCGCCTCGGGGACCGCGCCGAGCGGCGCGAACCCCGCCGCCGGATCGGGCGCTTCGGGCGGCCTGCCGCCGCGCCAATCGGCGGTGTGTAGCTCGGCGCCGCCCCGAAGCGGCGGCGGCTCCCCGCGCTCGGGGAGCGGTGCGGCCAGCACGCGGGACGTGTGACCACGCCGTATTTGCACCACCGTGGCGGCGTCCGCCGCGGCCGCCTCCCCTACCACCTCGTGCCCGGCCAACCGGGCCCAGCCGGGCAGCTCGAGCGCGACCGCCCGCGACGGCGTGCGTACCTCCAGCACGCCCCCTGGCGGAACACGCTCGAGCGACGCCGCCAGCAGCACCTCGAGTCCGCCTCCCAGCTCGAGGTGCTCGGCGTCGAGACGATGATCCGGGCGGACGCCGCCGCGGCTCACGACAGAAGTCCCTGCTCCCGCATCGCGCTCTGCAGAGACTCGTAGCCCGCCTTCCCCCCCGGGTGCCACGTCCGCACCCCCTCGAGCTCCATCGCCGGCCGCAGGCTCTCGTCGTCGTAGTTCATGGCCAAGAGCGTCCGGGACCACCGCTCCCCCAGCTCGCGATCGAACGTGTCGAGCACGGTGAAGTTGCAGTGGTAGTACGGCGGGCTCCGCCAGCCCACCTCGAGCTCGGCTACGTCGGCGACGCCGTCGGCCCGGAATGCGCTGAAGTACGCCGCCGACAGGACGCCGGCGTCGGCCCTCCCCTCCGCCACCGCCCGCACCACGTGGAGCTCCGAGTCGCCCGTGTCGCCGTGCTTGCCGATGTCGGTGTCGAACCGGAGCAGCTCGCATTCCGACGCGGCGTCGAGGCCCTCCTGCGTGAGATAGTGCAGCGGGAGGATCGCGGCGTGGCCCGAGTCGCGGCTGCCCAGGGCGAGCACCTTCCCCGCCAGATCGCCCACGCCTCCGACCCGCCGATCCCTGCGCGTGACGAGCACGGTCGACCAGTCGAGGTCGACGTCGCGCATACCGAGGATCCGCGTCTCACCCCCGACCTCGTGGTCGAGCCGCACGAACGCCGTGTTCGTGTTCCAGCCGATGTCGACCGACCCGTCTATCACCGCATCTACGAGCCGCTCGTAGTTCGAGTAGAGGATGTAGTCGGTCGGGACCCCCTGGTCGGCGAAGTAGGTCCGGAACCGCTCCCACACCGTGACCACGCGCGGGTGATACGAGACCGCCCCGAGTCTCAGCTCCGCGCCGCTCATGGGACCTGAAGCCCGAGCAGAGCCTTGCCCGCCCACGTCCGCAGCACGCCGTTGGTCGGCGCCATCACCGCGCCTGCGCGCGCGTCTCGCAGGTGACGCTCGATCGGCAGCGACGGCGTATACGCCTGGCCGCCACACAGCTCGAGCGCGGCCTGCGTGATCCGGGCCGCCGTGTCGGTGCACAGCACCTTGGCCTCCATCAGAGGCACGAGCGCCCCCTCGTCGCCCGCGTCACCGAGCCGGGCGGCGTCACGCAGCGCCGCCCGGGCCGACCGCGTCTGGAGATCGGCGTCGGCGACGCCCTGCTGGATCACCTGAACCTCGGCCAGCGCACTGCCATCGGCGTAGTGGCGTGAGCTCACGTGCTCGATCGCCGCCGACACCGCCGCCTGGGCAATCCCGACGTTGACCGCCGCCAGGCCGACAAGGAACGTCGGCGCGACCACGCCGAACACGAGCCCGGCGCCCGCGCCCGGTTCGCCGATCAGCGCGTCCGGCCCGAGCGCGACGTCGTCGAACTGCACCGCGATGCTCGAGTTGCCGCGCATGCCAAGGCCCTCCCAGCGGCCCTCGAAGCTGACCCCCGGCGCGGTCTTTTCGACGGCGTAGCAATCGAGCCCCTCCGCCTCGCCCTGGACCAGCACCAGCATCACGTCGGCGTGGCCGCCCGAGGTCACGAACGACTTTCGCCCGCTCAGACGCAGGCCGCCGTCATGGCGCTCGACGGCGAGCTCCGGCGCGTAGAAGTGGGCGCCGGTGCCTCGCTCGCTGAACGCGAGCGTGCCGAGGGCGTCGCGGCCGAGGCGCTCGAGCAGCGCCGGCGCCGCCGGGCCTGACCCGCCCGCGACGGTGGCGGCCGCCGCGCTGTGCATGAGGAACACCATGCCGGTGGACGCGCACGCGCCACCGATCGTCTCGCACGCCTCGGCCAGGGCGGTTAGCCCGCCGCCGGCGCCGTCATGGTCGGGTCCGATCAGCAGACCGAACGCGCCGGCCTCGGCTAGGGCGTCGAGGCCCTCCTGCGGGAAGCGCAGCTCCCGGTCGACGCCGGCGGCGGCCGGCGCGATCCGGTCCAGGGCGACCGTGCGGACCGCCGCCAGGACGGACTCGAGGTCGCTCGCAACAAGTTGTGCCATCGGGTGGCTCCATTTCGCGAAGAAAACAGGGCGTGTGCATGCCGCCCGCACGGGGCGACGGGGATCGGCGTCACTCAACGACTCCGCATGGCCCGTCACCCCCTCTCTTCGCCGTGCGCCACCGCGATTCGCTCGACCCCATCGCCCCGCCCGACGATCACGTCGGCCACCATCGCGGGCGGGAACAGGCCGTGTTCGACCACGCCGGGCATCTCCGAGAGCCACGTGGCCAGCTTCTGCGGCTCCTCGAACGGACCCGTGTAATCGGCGATCACGCCACCATCCGGGCTGTGGGTGACGCCACGCAGCGTCACCTCCCCCAACCGGGCCAGGGTCCCGGCCAGTCCGAACTCGGCCAGCTCGAGCGGGACGGGTCCGGTCAGCCGGTCGACCAGCTTGTTCCCCGACACGATCACGATGAAGCGGTCGGCTGCCGCGGCCACCGCCTTCTCGCGCGTGTGGGCGCCGCCCCCGCCCTTGACCAGCCAGCCCGCCGGATCCACCTGGTCGGCGCCGTCGATCGTGATGTCGAGCCGGGCCGGCGCCTCGAGCCCAGCGAACGAGACCACCTCGATCCCGAGGGCCAGGGCCGCCTGGGAGGTCGCCGGGGAGGTGGCGACGCAACGGATGTCCAGCTGCCGGGCCGCCAGCGGCGCGAGCAGGTACGCGGCGGTCGAGCCCGTGCCCAGGCCGACCATCATGCCGTCCTCAACGAGCTCGGCGGCCGCCTCCGCGGCGAGCCGCTTCTCGCGCTCGACCTGGTCCTCGGTGGCGGTCAGCTCGCCGGCCTCTCCATGTGACCACCGAATCCGTAGCGCATGGCGGACTCGACCCGGTTGGCGAAGTTGTCGAGCCCGCGGGAGGCGAACCGGGAGTAGAGCGCCGTCGTCAGCACCGGCGCCGGCACGCCCTCGTCTATCGCCGCGATCGACGTCCAGCGTCCCTCGCCTGAGTCCGACACCCGGCCCGAGAAATCCTCCAGCCCCGGGGACTGGTGCAGAGCCTGCGCCGTCAGGTCGAGCAGCCAGGAGCTGATCACGCTCCCGCGCCGCCACACCTCGCTCACATCGGCGGTGTCGATGTCGTACTGGTAGTACTCGGGATTCTCCATCGGCGCGGTCTCGGCGTCTCCCTCGATGACCTTCTTGCCGGCGTTCGCGCCGTGCAGGATGTTCAGCCCCTCCGCGTACGCGGCCATGATCCCGTACTCGATCCCGTTGTGGACCATCTTCACGAAGTGCCCGGCGCCGTTCGCGCCGCAGTGCAGGAACCCCGACTCCGACGGGCTCGGCGGGCCGGAGCGGCCCGGCGTGCGCGGTGCGGCATCGACGCCCGGCGCGAGCGATCCGAATATCGGATAGAGCTGCTCGACGACGTCGTCCTCGCCGCCGATCATCAGGCAGAACCCGCGCTCTAGGCCGTAGACGCCGCCGCTCGTTCCCACGTCGACGTGGTGGATGCCCTTCTCGCCCAGCTCCTTGGCGTGGGCGATGTCGTCGTGGTAGTGCGTGTTGCCTCCGTCGATGATCACGTCGCCGGCCTCGAAGACGCCGGCGAGGTCGTGGATTACGTGCGTCGTGATCTCGCCCGCGGGGACCATCACCCACGCCCTGCGTGGCTTGTCGAGCTTGGCCGCGAAGTCCTCGAGCGTCGTGGCGCCGGCGATCCCGTCGCTCTCGAGCCCCTTGACCACCTCGGCGTTGCGGTCGAACCCCACGCAGTGGTGCCCCTCGCGCGTCAGCCGCCGGACGATGCCGGCGCCCATCCGCCCCAGTCCAACCATTCCCAGCTGCATCGGCTTATCCGTCGGCATTTGTCGTTCGCTCTCCTGGGTGAGTGGATTGATAGGCAGGCGTGTCAGCGCGTCGCGCGGTAGCGGCGGATCAGCGCGTTGGTCGAGCTGTCGTGGTGCAGCTCGGGTTCCGTCTCGCTCTCGAGCTCCGGGATGATCCGCACCGCCAGCGCCTTACCCAGCTCGACGCCCCACTGGTCGAACGAGTCGATCTCCCACAGCACGCCCTGGGTGAAGACGCTGTGCTCGTAGAGCGCCACCAGGCTGCCCAGCGCGAACGGGGTGAGCTTCTCGGCGAGGATTACGTTGGTCGGCCGGTTCCCCTCCATCACGCGATGCGGAACGATCTTCTCCGGCGTCCCCTCGGCCCGGACCTCCGCCTCGGTCTTGCCGAATGCGAGCGCCTCCGCCTGCGCGAACACGTTCGACATCAGGAGGTCGTGGTGATTGCCCAGCGGGTTCAGCGTCTTTGAGAACCCGATCAGGTCGAGCGGGATCAGCTTCGTGCCCTGGTGGATCAGCTGGTAGAAGCTGTGCTGCCCGTTCGTGCCCGGCTCGCCCCAGAACACCGCGCCCGTCTGGTAATCGACGTGCCGGCCGCCCAGCGTCACGTGCTTGCCGTT
>DATBYI010000597.1:0-8320 GCA_036513815.1 Solirubrobacteraceae bacterium | reverse complement strand
TCCGGGATCCGGGTGGTGCGGGCGTACGGTCAGGAGAAGCGGCACATCGAGCAGTTCCGCGCCCTCAACGAGGAGAACCGGGCCGCCAACATGACGACCGTCAACCTGAACGCGGCGTACTTCCCGGCCGTCGAGTTCCTGTCGGCACTGGTGACGGTCGAGATCCTCGTCGTCGGCGGGATCGAGGCGATCACCGGCCACGCCACGACGGGCGTCGTGTTCGCGTTCGTCGCCGCACTCAACAACTTCTTCGACCCGATCCAGCAGCTGTCCCAGCTCTACACCACCTACCAGTCCGGCATGGCCGCGCTCGACAAGATCTTCGAGCTGCTCGACGAGGAGCCGGACCTGGTCGACCCGCTCGACGCGGTCGAGCTCCCCACGATCCGTGGCGAGCTCCGCTTCGACGACGTCTCGTTCCAGTACGGCTCTGGTTCCGACGGCGCCGACGCCTACGCGCTTCGGGACATGAACCTCGTCATCCCGCCCGGCCAGACGGTGGCGCTCGTCGGCGAGACCGGCGCGGGGAAGTCGACCTTTGCCAAGCTGGTGTCGCGCTTCTACGACCCGACCTCCGGGCGCGTCGTCATCGACGGACACGACCTGCGTTCGGTGAGCTCGCATTCGCTGCGATCTCAGATGGGGATCGTCCCGCAGGAGGCCTTCTTGTTCAGCGGCACCGTACGCGAGAACATCGCGTTCGGGCGGCCTGACGCTTCCGATGACGAGATTCAAGCCGCGGCACGCGCGGTCGGCGCCCACGACTTCATCTCGGAGCTCGACGACGGCTATGACTCGCAGATCGGCGAGCGAGGCGTGCAGCTGTCGGCCGGCCAGCGCCAGTTGGTCGCGTTCGCCCGGGCGCTCGTGGCCGATCCGCGCATCCTGGTCCTCGACGAGGCCACCTCGAACGTGGACGTGCACACCGAATCGCTGATCGAGCAGGGCATGCGGCGGCTCGTGGCCGGGCGCACCGCCATCGTGATCGCACACCGGCTCTCGACGATCCGGGGGGCCGGACGCATCCTCGTGATGGAGCACGGGGAGGTCGTGGAGGACGGCACGCACGAGGAGCTGCTCGACGCGCAGGGTCGCTACTGGCGGCTTTACCGCGACTGGGCCGAGCAGGCCTCCGTCGCGTAGCCCCATTGGCGTCGCGTAGCCTCTGACGCATGCCGATCGTCACCGGGCTCGCCATCACGCCGGTCAAAGCCACGCGCCTGCACACCGTGGACCGCATCGTCCTGACCTCCGACGGAGTGCACGAGAATCGGCGGTTCTACGTGATCGATCACCGCGACCGGATGATCAACAGCAAGCTGGTGGGCGCGTTGCAGACGGTGATCGCCGACTACTCGGAGACGGAGCGAAGGCTTCGGCTCCTCCTACCCGATGGTCGCGTCGTCGAGGACGAGGTCCGGCTTGGCGATCCGATCGCCACGAAATTCTTTTCGCAGGTCACCCAGGGACGGCTGGTGCACGGGCCCTGGTCGCAGGCGCTCACCGAGGTATGCGGCCGGCCGGTGCGGCTGGTCGAGGCGGATGGTGACGGCACGGGCGTCGACCGGGGCGTGGCCGGCGCGGTATCGCTGATCTCACGCGCGTCGCTGGCCCGCCTGGCCGAGGTCGGCGGAGTGGAGTCGGTCGACCCGCGGCGGTTCCGGATGCTCGTCGAGATCGATGGCGTCGACGCCCACGCCGAGGACGCCTGGGTCGGAAACGGTTCGGTGCGCGTCGGCGAGGCCGTGGTCGCGTTCGGCGGTCACGTGGGTCGTTGCCTGATCACCAGCCGCGACCCCGACACGGGGCAGGTGACCCTGCCAACGCTCGACATCTTGGGTTCATACCGCGCCGACCTCGACACGACCGAGCCGCTGCCGTTCGGGATCTGGGGGCAGGTCGTCCGGCCCGGGGTGGTGACCGTCGGCGACGAGGTGGCGCCGGTAGATGGGTAGTGTTCTCGGACCATGAGCCAAGCTGAGCCGAGCGTGCAGACGCGCGAGCGCGTCGCGATTGAGGTCTCCGATCACGTCGCGGTCGTGACGCTGACGCGTCCCGAGAAGCACAACGCCCTGGACGTCGCGATGTTCGACGCGATCACCGCCGCCGCCGAGCGCGTCGCCGTGGAACCCGGGGTGCGCGCCGTGGTGTTGCACGGCGAAGGGCCGAGCTTCTGCTCCGGTCTCGACGTGGCGGGGGTGATGGCCAACCAGCCCGGGTCCGACGCGCTGATGGCGCCGCTGCGCGAGCCAGTTCCCAACTGGTTCCAGCGCGCGGCGCATCGCTGGCTCGAGGTGCCGGTGCCGGTCATCGCGGCGATCCACGGTCACTGCCTGGGTGGCGGCCTGCAGATCGCGTTAGCCGCGGACGTGCGTTTCGCGACGACCGACGCTCGCCTGTCGGTGCTCGAGGTGAAATGGGGCCTCATCCCCGATATGGCGATCACGCGGACGCTCCCGCGGCTGGTGCGGATCGACGTGGCCAAGGAACTCGCGTTCACGGGCCGCGTGGTGAGTGGCGCTGAGGCTCACGCATTGGGGCTGGTTACGCATATCGCGGACGATCCGCTCGCCGCCGCGCGCTCGCTCGCGGAGGAAATCGCTGGGCGCTCCCCGGACGCGGTCCGGGGGATGAAGCGACTGTTCGACGAATCGTGGACGGGCTCGCGCGAGGAGACGCTCCGGCTCGAGGCCGACATCCAGCTCGGCCTGCTCGGCACGCCGAATCAGATCGAGTCGGTCAGGGCCGGCATGCTCAAGGAGCCGGCCCAGTTCACCGACCCGAGCTGACCTAGCCGGGCCGTGTCACTCTGAACGGATGGGACAGGCTGCCGCCGGCAGCGCGCGAAGCCACGCGCCGCCGGCGGCGAATCCGGGTTAGTTCGGGTCAGCCGACGCCGACCGTCACCCCCGCCTGGCGCTGGGCGTCCGGCCCGAGCTGCGCGGTGGCGTGCACCACCTCGTTGGTCGCCGGCTCCCAGCCGGGCGCCGTCACCCTGAACTCGGTCACGGCAGCCTGCTTGGGCCCGAGGTGACTGAACGCCGATGGTCCAATCGCCTGCTGACTCCAGCCCTGCGGCAGCTGGAGCGAGATGATCACGTCACGGAGCGTCTCCGTGCCGCCGCCGCGGGTCAGCCTGACACGAACCGTGGCGGCGTGACCCAGCTTGACATTGCGCGGCGCGTGGATCGTCACCTGACGCGCGCCCGCCGTCTGGGCGATGTTGAACGAGCCGTGGAGCGGTAGGTCCGCCACCGCCGAGGAATCGCCCAGAGAGAGGGCGTAACGGCCCGCGCTCTGAGTCCAACCGCCGGCGTTCTGATCCCACCACCATGTGTCTCGCGGTGTGACGGTGAACTGCAACCGCGCGGACTGGCCGGGGGCAAGCGCGACGCGCTTGAAATCGACCAGCTGGCGCGGCGGCTCGCCGGCCGCCGACGGGTCGCCCAGGTAGAGCTGAGCGACGTCGGCTCCCGAGCGGCTCCCCGTGTTGGTGATGGTCGCGGAGACCTGCACGTCACTCACGCCGTCCGACGCCGTCGGAGTCACACGCAGGTCGCTGAAGCGGAACTGCGTGTAGGACAACCCGAAGCCGAACGGGAACAGCGGCGTATCGCCCTTCGCGTCGTACCAGCGGTAGCCGACGTCGAGCCCCTCGGAGTACTCGACCTGACCGTTGATGCCCGGGAACTGAGCCGGCGTCGAGGCCGGAACCTGACTCAGGCTGGTCGGGAACGTCACGGGCAGGTGGCCGCTCGGATCAGTCTTGCCGAACAGCACATCGCCCAATGCGGTGCCGTTGGACTGACCCGGGTACCACGCGTCGAGGACCGCTCCGGCCTGGCTCAGCCACGGCATCGTGACCGGCGCTCCGGCGTCGATCACGACGGTCGTGTGCGGATTGGCCGCGGTCACCGCCGAGATCAGCTCGTCCTGCGCCGAGGGCAGGCTCAGGCTGAGCCGGTCGGTGGCCTCGGACTCGGTGTCGTCGGACGCGACGACCACGGCGCTCGAGGCCGACTTGGCCGCGGCCACGGCCTGAGCGATGTCCGGGGTAAGCTCCGACGGCGTGGCCCACGTCAGCGGACCCGACTCACCGCCGCCGGAGACCGACACCGTGTGCGAGCCCGCGGTCAAGTTCACCGCGACCGAGTACACGTTGACCGGTGGCGTCCCCGGATTCTGGATCAGCGGCGTGTTATCCACCGTCAGGGTCTCCGGCGTGTAGCACTGGCACTGGTTGGTCAGCGCGAGCACGTACGTGCCGGTCTCGGGCGCGGTCAGCGTGCCCGAGTAGCTCCCTCCGAAGCCGGTCCCGTTGTCAGCCGGGGTGAGGTCCCCCGACGGGATCGTCGAGAGCTCCGAGTCGGCCGGGATGCCCTCCGTGTAGGTGACGTTCGTCCCTGAGCCGGCCGCGGCCTTGATACCCGCGAGCGGCGTCACAGTCTGCGACGGGACGACGTACGCGCTCCCTCCGCCACCGTAGATCGGGGAGGTCGAAGCGGCCGGGCCGATTACCGCCACCGTGCCGGCGTTCCCGCCGGACAGCGGCAGCGTGTGGTCGTTCTTCAACAGGGTGGTGCCGTCCTCGGCGATCTGTGTGCCGGTCGCCTGGTGGGCGGCCGTCGTCACGGTGGCCGAGGTCGTCGGCTGGAGCGGATGGTCGATGAGCCCGAAGCGGAACATCTCCGTGAGCATCCGCTGAACCATCGTGTTGATCACCGACTGGGAGATCGCGCCACCCATGATCGCGTCGACGAACGGCGTTCCGAAGTACGTGCTGAACGGCTGTTCCTGGTCGAGCCCGGCGTATGCGCCACCGGCCGTGCTGTGCAGCGCCCCGTAGTCGGAGGTGACGAAGCCGGGGAAGTCCCACTGCTGCTTGAGCGTGTTGGTGAGCAGGTAGCGGTTCTGGCACGCGTAGATCCCATTGATCGTCGAGTACGAGCACATCACCGAGCCCGCCTTGGCTTGCTGGATGGCCGCCTGGAAGGCCGGGAAGTAGATCTCGTTCAGCGTGCGCTGGTTGACGATCACGTCATCGTTTTCCGTGTTGCGGTTCGTCTCCTGGTTGTAGGCGGCGAAGTGCTTGACCTGCGACATCTCCCCCGTGCTCTGGACGCCGTCGATCTCGCCCGTGGCGAGCGCCGCGTTCAGGAACGGGTCCTCGGTGAACGCCTCGAACGAGCGGCCCCACCGCGGGTCGCGGTCGATGTTGATGGTCGGGCCGAGATTCACCGCGGCGCCCTTGCCCCGCTCCTCGTTGCCGATCACCTGTCCGTACTGGCGCGCCAGAGACGGATCGAACGTCGCCGCCAGGCTGACGCCCGCCGGCAGCTGCGTGACGCCGGTGAGCTGGTCGGCCACGCCGGCCGGCCCGTCCTCCTCACCGAGGTCCGGGATGCAGAGGCTCGGAATGCCTGGCATGTAGAACACATACGGGTTCGGCGAGGGGTTCGGCCCCTCATTGGTGGTGCCGGCGCCCTCAACCAGCGTGTCCTCCTGGGCCAGGGTCATGTTGCTCATGACCTCGGCCACGCGGCGGGCGATCGGCTCCGTCGACCCCACCCAGGGGCATGCCTGCGCTGCCCGGGCGCGGGGGGCGCCGGTGGCGTGCGTGGACGCCGTGGCGCGAGCGGACCTCGCGGCCCGGGTACGGGTCGACGCGGTGGCGCCGGCGGTGACCGTCACCAGCGATGCGATGACGATCGCAGTGGCCGCGAGCAGCCTCGTCCGCGGCTTACGCACAACCCCCGCCCAGACGGCCCTCCCACCGTCGCGGGGCAGCAGCCCCTCATCTGATCGACAGACGGAGTGGCGATCGCGTGCACGAAGCATCCCGCGCCTCCCAAGCGCTCGATGTGGACGGGGTCCCGGTCCCGGCGGCAACCTAGCACAGCCGGGGCATTTGCCGGGTATTTACGGGTGAATATGACCAGCTAGTGGCCATTTCTGTGACGCCCCTTGTTCCTAGCACCCAAGGTGTCGGTTTGACTGTGCCAGTTTGGGCAGAGCAGGCGCAAATTGTGAGGCGATTGTCGTCACCGTCACCGTTCACGTGGTGAAGCTCGAGCGAGATCGGCGCGCCCTCCCAATCGCTCAGACCGCAGTTCTCACCCGAAATGCCGAACCGGACCTAACACTCGCTTGCCGAATGACCAGCGTCGAAGAAGCTTCTGATCTCCACCCAGTCGTATGTCTGACGCGCACGAGGCACGAACATATGTTCGCATGAGTATCAGACGGAACACCTGCGCACGGCTATACTCGCGCGCGCAGTCGCAGGTGGTCGATAAGACACCGTAAGGTGGTGAATCGATTTACTGCGGGGTGGAGTAATCGGCAACTCGCCAGGTTCTGGCCCTGGAATTCAAGGTTCGAGTCCTTGCCCCGCAGCTTTTAGACGGCGCTCGCCTCAGCCCCAGCGACACCGGCCGGCGCGCTACCCCGGCGCCACCGATCAGATGGACGCGAGATCGACCGACACGTCGGCCAGATCGCCCACCCGATTACGTACGTCGGTCCCGGAGATGAGGAGCCGGCGCGCGTGCTCGAGGTCGTCGGAGCGACCGACCGAGAGGGCCGCCTTGACGCGGCCGTCCTGCAAATAGAAGATCGAGAACTCGCCGGCATCGATCGAGCCACGGACTACCTCCTCGTCCCACGCGTAGGCCGGGCCGATGTACTCGAGCGAGGCCCAGTCGGCGAGATCGGAGAAGAAGTACGGAACGACGTCGTGGGGTTCGTCGCGCCCGAGCATGTTGAGCGCAGCGGTCTTGCCCTGGTTGAACGCGACGTCCCAGTGCTCGACCCGAAGCCGCTGACCACCGTGAACGACGCTCTCGTACTCGGCGATGTCGCCGGCGGCGAAGATGCCGGGCACGGCCGTCTGAAGCCGAGAGTCGACCACGACGCCGCCGAGCTCGCCGATCTCGAGGCCGGCGGTGCGGGCGAGGCGAACGTCGGGGACGGCGCCGATGCCGATCACGACGGCGTCGGCGTCGAGCTGGCGGCCGGCCTTGGTGACCACGCGCGAGACGCGGCCGCCGGTGCCCTCGAAGTGGTCGAGCTCGTCGTCGCCGAAGGCCTCGATGCCGTGCTCGGCGAGGCGGTCCTGGAAGAAGCGGCCGGCCTGCTCGCCGAAGTTGCGGCTGAGGGTCACCGACTCCAACATCACGAGCGAGCAGGTGCTGCCGAGCTCGGTCAAGGACGCCGCGACCTCGCAGGCGATGTAGGACCCGCCGATCAGCACGACGCGCTTTCCGGCTGCGTCGGCTCGCACCGTGTCGGTGTTGCCGAGCGTGCGGAGGTAGTGGATCCCTTCGAGCTCGGCCCCGGGCACCGAGACGCGGCGGACGCCGGCGCCGGTGGCGATGAGCGCCTTCTCGAAGCTCACCGACTGGCCGTCGGACAGCTCGATGATCCGCTCCTCGATGTCGAGGTTCTTGACCGAGGTGCGGGTTAGCGCCTCGACCTGCTGCTCGCCGTACCAGTCGGCGGGCCGGAACAGGGTGTCTTCGCGTGACTCGTGACCCTGGAGGTAGCCCTTCGAGCACGGCGGGCGGTTGTACGGCAGGTCCGGTTCGCGCCCGATGAGCAGGATCTCCCCGTCGGCGCCCGATTCGCGCAACCAGCGCGCGCAGTTGCCGGCGGCGAGTCCGCCTCCGATCAGCGCGTAGGCAACGTGCCGGTCAGCCATCCTCAGACCGATCCTAGTAGGAGACGCGCCGTTGCGGCGCTCAGGCCGAGGCCCTGGCGCTGCTGGGCGCGAACTGCGGCGTGATCTGCGCCTCCAGCCCCGGATCGAGAATCAGGAGCACCTGGTCGCCGGGCTGGATGACCGAGTCGGCTTTCGGCACGAACCCGGCGCCGCCGCGCAGGACCGAGATGATCAGCGAGCCGTCGGGCAGCGGTACGTCCTGCACCCGCTGGCCGGCCGCCTCGGACCCCTGCCCCACCTCGAGCTCGATGATCTCGAGATGTTCCTCCTCGAACGCCAGCAGCTGAACCAGGCCGTACTCGGGAACCTCGTGCTCGATCAGCCGGAGGATCAGGTCGGTGGCGGACACGGCAGGCTGGACGTCGAGCAGGCGGAAGTGCTGGAGGTTGCGCGGGTTGTTGACGCGGGCCACGATCCGCTCCACGCCGTACTTCTCCTTGGCCATCTGGGAGATGAGGATGTTGTCCTCGTCGTCGCCGGTGACCGCGATCACCAGGTCGGCGCGCTGGATCCCGGCCCGCTCCAGGATCCACATCTCGGTCGCATCGCCGTACTGGACGGCGTGCTCGAGCTCCTCCTCCACGACGGTGAAGCGACGGT
>DATBYI010000596.1:0-3108 GCA_036513815.1 Solirubrobacteraceae bacterium | reverse complement strand
GGCGGTCACCACCGTCCACACGAGCGCCGGCGACATCAGCGCCGAGCAGGTCGTGATCGCGGTCGGGCCGTGGGTCCCGCATCTATGGGAGATGCTCGGCCTGCCTGAGCGCATCGACGTGCGCCAGCCGGATGGCTCGAGTACCCCCGATCTCCCGATGTGGACCTACTGGTACCTCCAGGAAGGCGAGATCGAGTTCGACCCCTCGCTCTTCATCACCGACGCCGGCCTGCCCTCGCCCGTCCTGCACGTCGACTCGGACCAGACGCTGCGCGACGACGAGGCGCGGCTGATCACCAGCGACCCGTGGGGCGTCTACTTCAAGCCCGACCGCGAGTCGGTCCAGGGCGGCGCCCAGCCGCTGCGCCTGGGCCACGCGATCGAGGTCGACCCGTACCCGACGGGGACCGTCGAGCCCGGCTTCGCCGACATGTGGTGCGCGGCACTGTCGCACTGCCTCGGCCGGTTCGAAGGCGCGCGCCCCGCCTACCGCCAGACCCGGAGCGGTGGCGCCGGCGCCTTCACCGTCGACAATTTCCCGGTCTTCGACTACATGCGCCCCAACGTGTTCGTGGCCGCCGACTCCAACCACGGCTACAAGATGATCGCGGTCGGCCGCGAGATCGCGCGCGTGCTGGGTGGCGAGCACTCCTCGCTGCTTCACCCCTTCCGCTTCGAGCGGTTCGCCACCGGCGACCTTCACCCGGTCTCGCACAGCCCTTACCCCTGGAGCTAAGGCGCCGCCGTCAGGCGCCACCGGCAGACACCTCGCGCGGCAGTGATCCGTTCCGTCGCTCCCCCCGTATAGGCGGGCGAGAGCGTCCTACAAAAGGAGCGGAAGTGAGCGAGCAAACCAGACGTGCGTTCGTGAAGGGGTCGGCCGGCGCTGCACTCGGCGCGACTGTGATCGGCGCGCTCATGGCCACCGACGCGGAGGCACATACATCCGAGCCCGTCGTGGCCTACGTCCATGACGGCAACATCTCGATCATGACCGGCGAGCGCGAGGTCACCGTGAGTGACCGCAAGCTGGCCAGCCAGATCATCCGCGCGGGAGGTAACTAGATGTCATCGCACCGCGAGGCGCCGGCCATCAGCAAGGACCCGGTCGCCGACAACACCGACACGTACGCGTTCGTCAGTCCTGACGACCCGAGCACGGTCACGATCATCGCCAACTACCTGCCGCTCGAGGCGCCGTTCGGCGGGCCGAACTTCTTCGAGTTCGGCGACGACGTGCGTTATGAGCTGCACATCGACAACAACGGCGACGGCACGCCGGACATCACCTACGAGTTCGAGTTCGTTACCGAGGTCGGCAACCCGAACACGTTCCTGTACAACACCGGCCCGATCGGCTCGATCGGCAGCTCGAACTGGAATCGCCGGCAGTTCTACTCGGTGACGCGGGTCAAGAACGGTCAACGCACCGCGCTGGCCCAGAACCTCGCGTGCCCGCCGTGCAACATCGGCCCCGCCTCGACCCCGAACTATGACCAACTGGCCGCCCAGGCCGTGCACCAGATCGGGGGCGGACGGACCGTGTTCGCCGGCCAGCGACTCGAAGGCTTCTACGTCGACCTCGGGGCGATCTTCGACCTCGGCGACCTGCGGCCGTTCCAGAGCCTTCACCTGGCGGCGATGGCCAACGCCGCGGGGGTGGACGGAACGCAGAGCTTCGGCGTGCACTCGATCGCGCTCAAGGTTCCCAAGCAGGAGCTGACCCGCAACGGGTCGGCGCCGACCAACCCGATGGCCCCGGCCGCGGTGATCGGGGTGTGGGCGGCGGCCAGCCGGCGCCGTGCGGTGATTCGCCAGGCCTGCACCGGCACGGTCGACGAGGTCGGCCCGTGGGTCCAGGTCTCGCGCCTCGGCAATCCGCTGTTTAACGAGGTGATCGTCCCGATGGGCGAGAAGGACCGCTGGAACTCGCTGCCCCCCGCCGCCGACCGTGAGTTCCTTGAGTACGTCCAGCATCCCGAGCTGGCGAAGCTGCTGCCGGTTCTCTATCCGGGCGTCTTCCCCAATCTCGCGGGGCTGAGCGCGGCGCGGGCGGATCTCGCCGCGATCCTGCTCACTGGAATCCCGGCCGGCCTCGTGCCGGGCTTCCAGAACTTCACCGGTAACACCCCGGCCGACGAGCTTCGGCTCAACCTGGCCATCCCGCCCACGCCGAACAATCCGAACGCGCTCGGCCTGATCGGCGGCGACCCGGCCGGCTTCCCCAACGGCCGGCGCGTGTTCGACGACGTGGTGACGATCGAGCTCCGCGCGATCGCCGGCGTCACCTACCCGCTCGTGAACAAGAGCTATACCCCGGACGGGGCGGCCTCGCTCGTGACCGACGGGCTGAGCGCGGCGAACACGAGCTACCTGCCGCAGTTCCCTTACCTGGGAACGCCGCTCAGCGGCTATCAAGCCGGTCCCCTGGCGGCGTGAGATGGGCTCCGTGATGACCGACTCCGTAGCCCTCGACATCGGACCGGGACGCGGGGCGCTCGTGCTTTATCCGCACGAGCGCTTCCGCGGCACCGAGATCGAGATCAGCCCCACCGCCGCCGCCGCGCGCCGCGTTCACACCGGCGTCCACGAACGGGCGACGCCCGCAGGATCGCGGCTGACCGCGATCTTCGGCAGCCTCCCCGTGGGCGACTACGTCGTGTGGGAAGACGCGACGACGCTGGCGGGCACGGTAAGCGTCCCCGCGGGCCGGGTCGCCGAGCTCGAGATGCGCTAGCCCGGCGTCCCCGCCGCCAGTGGACTGGCCTCGCCACCCAACGTGGCCGTCTTTGCCGGCGATCTGTTCTGGATGAATTCTCGACCGCTCACGTTCGGACTCGGGTTCCCGTTTCCGACGTGAGCGGTTGTTCGTCGTCCAGGCGGCCTCGCCGTCCGGCTCTGCGGGTGCGTCGTCAGATCAGCCGGCGACGATCAGGTCAGCCGGCCGCCTCGTCAGATCAGCCGGGGGACGATCAGGTCAGCCGGGCGACGATCAGCGCCGGCCGGGTGGGGGCGCGGCTCCCGCCCGCCGGCTCTGAGGTGACGAGCACCTGACTGACCCCGGTCAGGCTGCCCGCCACGCCGACGTCGCCGGCGCCCGCCGAGTTG
>DATBYI010000595.1:0-2287 GCA_036513815.1 Solirubrobacteraceae bacterium | reverse complement strand
CGCATCGAGGTCACCCGGCTCGAGTCGGCGTATCCGGAGCTGACGGGTCGCGGCGCGGAACGGCACCGGCCGAAGGTAGCCGGTTGGCGCCGTCGATCAGATGCGTGACGAACTCGGCCGCGGCGCGGCGGCGCAGATCGGGCCGGCGCCGCCAAGCCCGGCGGGAGCGCCACGGAGGTGTGGGCGGCTAGACCTTGGGGTAGTGGTCATCCAGCGCATCGCGCAGGAAACTTCTCTTGTGCACAACGGAAATCGGCTCGTCGGGGCGAGCGGCAGGTAGGCAAACCCCAGCGCGGAGGAACGTCACGGCGTGAACTCTGCCCGACCGCCCCGACGGGGCCGGCTTCCATCCCTAGCTGGCGCAGATCTCGCGCGGCCTATGATCTGAGCACGTCCTGCATCGGAGCTCCTCGAATGCGGGTAGAGGAGTCGCCGGATCAAATCGAAGATTGGAGGAGCGATGAAGATCGGCCGCTTGCTGCTCAGGCTCACCGTCGGGGGCTTTTTCTTCGGGCACGGGACCCAGAAGCTGTTCGGCTGGTTCGGCGGGCACGGCCTCGAGGCCACCGCCGGGATGTTCGATGGAATGGGCATGAGACCTGGAAAGCGCAACGCCGTCGCAGCCGGCGTGGCCGAGGCCGGCGGTGGCGCTGCCCTCGCGCTCGGACTCGCCACGCCGCTCGCCGCGGGGACGCTCACGTCGGTCATGCTGACCGCGATCCACCGCGTCCATCTCAAGAACGGACCGTGGGCCACCAATGGCGGCTACGAGTACAACGCGGTCCTGATCGCCGCCGTGCTCGCCCTCGCCGAGGTGGGACCGGGCGACCTGTCGCTCGATCACGTCCTCGGGATCGAGCGGACCGGTCCGGGCTGGGCGATCCTCGCCGCGGCCATGGGCGCCGTCGGCGCGATCGGAGCCCACCAGGCCGCTGCGGCCTACCCCGCCCCGCCGGCCCCGCCCGCCGCCGCGGACACCGACTCCGGATCGGCGCCCGCCGACGAGGCCACCGAGGCGACCGCCACGCCGTCGCAATAAGGTCGGTGCTCGCATGAGCGCGAGCGAGCAGGCGGTCGAACCGGGCGCCGTAGGCGCGTCCGAATCCGGGGGCACGGAAGCCCCGCGCGTGCGCCTGATCTTCGGCGCGCTGCTGCTGGTGCTGCTGCTCGCTTCGCTCGACCAGACGATCGTCTCGACCGCGCTGCCAACGATCGTCGGGGATCTCGGCGGCCTCTCCCACCTGTCGTGGGTGGTGACCGCCTATCTCCTCGCCTCGACGGTGTCGGGGCCGCTGTACGGCAAGCTCGGCGACCTGTACGGCCGCAAGATCGTGCTCCAGGTGGCGATCGTGCTGTTCCTGATCGGCTCGGCGCTGTGCGGCCAGTCGCAGAGCATGACCGAGCTGATCGCGTTCCGCGCGCTCCAGGGACTCGGTGGCGGCGGTCTCCTGGTCTCGACGATGGCGGCCATCGGGGACATCATCCCGCCGCGCGACCGGGGTCGGTATCAGGGGTTCTTCGGTGCGGTGTTCGGCGTTGCCACCGTGATTGGACCGCTGCTCGGCGGGTTCTTTGTCGACAACCTGACCTGGCGCTGGATCTTCTACGTGAACCTGCCGCTCGGCCTGATCGCGCTCGGGGTGATCGGGGCGGCGTTCAAGCCCCGGTCCGAGCACGTCCACCACCGCATCGACTACCTGGGCGCGGCCGTTCTCACCGCAGGCCTTTCCGCGATCGTGCTGTTCACGAGCCTGGGCGGGACGAGCTACTCCTGGGGCTCGCCGTTCATGATCGCGCTGATCGTGACCGGGGTGGCGATGCTCGTCCTGTTCCCGTTCATCGAGCACCGCGCGAGCGAGCCGATCCTGCCGAACGCCTTGTTCCGGAACCGGATCTTCGTCGTCGCGAGCGCGGTCGGGTTCATCATCGGGCTCGCCCTGTTCGGCGCGATCACGTTCCTCCCGCTCTACCTCCAGGTCGTCAAGGGGCACAGCCCGACCACGTCGGGGCTCCTGATCACGCCGATGATGGCCGGGCTGCTCGTGACCTCGATCCTCAGCGGCAACCTGATCTCGCGCTTTGGGCGCTACCGGCCGTTCCCGATCGCGGGCACGGCGCTCGCGACGGTCGGACTGTTCCTCCTCTCGCATATCGGCCTCGCGACGACGACCGTGACCGTCGCCTTGGACATGGTCGTGCTCGGGCTCGGGCTGGGGATGACCATGCAGGTGCTCGTGCTCGCCACCCAGAACTCGGTCGACTATCGCTACCTCGGGGTGGCGACGTC
>DATBYI010000594.1:0-3412 GCA_036513815.1 Solirubrobacteraceae bacterium | reverse complement strand
ACCAACCTCTGTGCATCGGGATGGGCACGGCTGGGCTTGAACCAGCGACCTCTCGCGTGTGAAGCGAGCGCTCTCCCACTGAGCTACGCGCCCGTGCCCGCCCGATTCTACGGATTAGATCCAGCCCATATCGGTCGCGCGTAGCACGGCCTGGGTGCGGTCGGGGACCTCGAGCTTGGCGTAGATGTTGTGGAGGTGCGTCCGCACGGTGCTCTCCGACAGGTGGAACTCCTGGGCGATCGCAGTGACGCGCCGGCCTTCGGCGAGGAGCTGCAGGATGGCGGTCTCACGGCGCGAGAGAGGCGAGCGTTCGGCGCGCCGGCGCGCGCTGCCGCCCGCGTGGGGAAGGTCGACGACGATGGCCCGAAGCGCATTGGCCGAGAGCTCGCAGCGCGTGGCTAGGCGCAACATCAGCTCGCGGTCGACGGCGTCGCCCTGAGCGTGGTGCACGACCATGTCGGCCAGACGGATGAGCGACGCCTCGGGTGTGGCATGCACGCTGTGGTGGCCCGACACCCCACGCACGACGCCGTCTGACAGCCCCCACCGCTCGGCGAGGAGGCCGCCGAGGGTGGCGTGGTCGAACCCGAATTCGCGGCGTTCGTGGCGAAGCGCTTCCTCCGGGGTGTCCCGAAGGGTTGTCGTGTCAGCGAAATCCGGCGAGACGAGGGCCAGGAGGAGCTTTCCGACGTCGTGGAGTAGGGCAGCGGCCACGAGCTCGTCCCGACCGAGCGGCCGGAGCAGCAGGGCGATCCGGTCAGTGGCTCGCGCCACGGCCTGGGCGTGGGTCTGGCACCGGAGCAGCAGCGCCTCGAACTTCGTCCGCCAGGGGAAGGTCACCGTCGGCAGCGAGCTGATCGCGTCCCGGATCTCTTCGTCCGTCAGCAGCGCGACCGCATTGGGCACGCCGACCACGGGAGCATCGCTGCGGCGCTGCGCCGCGCGAAGAATCGCGACCGCCGCGCCGATGTCGCTCTCGATGGCGCCGACCAGATCACCCGCGAGCGGACTGCCGAACCCGGTGGCCGCCAGCGCTCGCTCGATCGCCGGTTCGAACGTCGGGACGGTGTCGAACTCGGCGATGGCGCGTCGCAGCTGGAGGGCCCCGGCGGGGGCGCGGCGAGCGAACGGCGAATTTGGGCCGACGCTCGGCTGCCCGCCAGCCGGCTGCAAGGCGCCCAGCTGCCCGGCGCGCGGCGTCGTCCGCGAGCGGCTCTTGCCCCTGATCACCTCAACCAGGCAGTCGACGGTGAGGGGGTCGAACTGCGCTTCGCGCTCGCCAAGGATGTACTCGAGCGCGCCCCCCGCGCCGATTCCGCGGCGGTGGGGGCGATCGGTGGCCATGGCCACGAAGGCGTCGCAGACCGACACGATCCGGCTGGGCAGAGGGATGAGCTCGCCCTCCAGACCGTCCGGATACCCCTCGCCGTCCCAGCGCTCGTGATGGGCTCGGACGAGCTCGGCCGCCTGTCTCATGGCCGGGAAGGACTCGAGCAGCTCCGCTCCGAGCTCAGGATGACGATTGAGCAAGGCCCAGTCGCCGGGCGAGAGGTTGCCCGTCTTCAGGATCACCGAATCAGGCAGCGAGATCATGCCCGCGTCGCGAACCTGCGCGCAGACCTCGACGGCCAGGCGCTCGGTGGCGTCCAGCCCTAGCCGGCGCGCCACCTGGAAGGCGAGTTTGCGCACCACCGGCGTGCCGGCGTGCTGGGCCGGCGCTCTGACCCGGAGCGCTCCCTCGAGTCCGTCGGCGATGGCGGCGATCGAGCTCGAGGCGCGTTCGCCGTCGGCCGGCAGGCTGTCCAGGGTCGAGGTATCGACTGTCGCTGAAGGGGCGCTCACGACGTCTTTCGGCACTTGGTTTTTGGGGACGGCGACCGGACCCGTTCCGTTTCGCCCAGGGTCATACGAGGGCGAAGTCCCCCACGGACCCAGCGGCGCAGCAACGTATCGCAAGCAGCTTGCGATGGACAGAGCCCATGCCAGCCGAGACGCGAGTTTGCATCAGGTGTGGCCCGGAACCTCCATCGACCGGATGCGAAGACACCAATCCTTCACGCCAGCAGGCGAATCGCGCGGGTCAGAGACGCACGAGATTCTCGACCTGCAACCCGCGCGTGACCCCGCGGAGGTCGACGAAGAGCGCGCTGCGGGTGGCCACCGCGGCGTAGTCGAGATCGGGGTGCGCGGTGACGAGCACGACGACGTCGGCCTCGGCGACCGCCTCGTCGAGGGGAACGTTCTCGAGCCCGAGCGCCGGCAGGGAGGGGACGTAGTCGTCGTGGTAGTTGACGATTCCGCCGCGGCTCGTGAGCACCTCGATGATGCGCAGCGCCGGCGACTCGCGCGTGTCGCCCACGCCGCCCTTGTAGCTGGCGCCGAGGATCAGGATGCGCGAGCCCTTGACCGGCTTGGACACGTCGTTCAGCGCCCACTCCACGCGCTCGGCGCAGTGGTATGGCATCTGCTGGTTGATCTTGCCGGCGAGCTCGATGAACTCGGTCGACATATGGAACTGGCGCGCGCGCCAGGTCAGATAGAACGGGTCGACGGGCAGGCAGTGGCCGCCCATGCCAGGGCCGGGCTCGAAGCGCATGAATCCGTAGGGCTTGGTCGAGGCGGCGTCGACGACCTCCCAGATGTCGATCCCCATGCGCTCGGCCAGCATGGCGAGCTCGTTGACCAGCGCGATGTTGACCGAGCGGAAGATGTTCTCGAGCAGCTTGGTGAGCTCGGCCGCCTCGGGGGTGGAGACGCGCACGATCCGGTCGCACACGCGGCTGTAGAGCTCATCGGCCCGGTCCAGGCAGGCCGGCGTGATCCCGCCGATCACCTTGGGGGTGGTGCGCAGGCCGTAGTCGGTGCGCCCGGGATCGACTCGCTCGGGGGAGAAGGCCAGGTTGATGTCCGGGCCGACGCGCAGGCCGGTGGACTCGAGCAGGGGCATCAGCAGCTCGCGGGTGGTGCCCGGGTACGTGGTCGACTCGAGCACGATCAGCTGGCCCGGTTGGAGGACCAGTGCGAGCGATTTCGCGGCGGCGTCGAGCGGGCCGAGGTCGGGCTCGCGGTTCTCGCTCAGCGGCGTGGGGACGCAGATGATGACCGCGTCGGCCTTGGCCAGGTCGGCGTAACGGTAGGTGGCCCGGATCTTGGGGAGCACGGCGCGCAGCCGCTCGGACGCGACGTCCTCGATGTAGGAGTCGCCGGCGGCGACCGCGGACACCTTGATCGGATCCACGTCGAGTGCGACGACGTGGTCGCCGGCCTCGGCGAACGCCACCGCCAGCGGCAACCCGACATATCCGAGCCCTACAACCCCTACGTTCATCTCTGATCACGCCTCCGGCCGCGCAGTGTCACCTGGGTGAGCAAGATAGCGACGGGCGCGGCCCGGTTGGCGCTACGATCCCAT
>DATBYI010000593.1:0-10437 GCA_036513815.1 Solirubrobacteraceae bacterium | reverse complement strand
CTGCTCGGGCGGATCGTGTGTGAGCGGTTCGGAGTGCAGCCGTCGCCGGTCGGTTACCTGCCCGACAGCTTCGGCCATCCGCTCCAGGTGCCTCAGATCCTGGCTGGGTTCGGGATCGACAACATGATCTTCTCGCGCGGCCTGGGCGACGAACTCGACGAGATCGGCGTGGTGTTCCGCTGGCGGTCACCGGATGGCAGCGAGGTGCGCGCGATCCAGCAGCTCCCGAGCTACTCGAACTTCGCGCACGTGGGCGACGCAGACGACGCGCAGGCGCGGATCGCTGCGATCGCGGAGCGATTCAGCGGCGCGCTCACGCAGGCCGGCGTACACGAACTGCTCCTGTGCGCCGGAGACGACCATGTGCGCATCCGGCGCGACCTGCCGGCGTTGTGCACCGAACTCGAACGCAGGCTGCCCGGGACCGAGGTGACGATCGCGCGCTACAGCGACTTCGTGGACGCGCTCGACCCGGGGCCGTTGCCGGTATGGAGCGGCGAGCTCCTCGGCAGCCGCCTTCAGAACGTTCTCCGCGGCGTCAACTCGGCGCGGCTCTACCTCAAGCGCGCCAACGCGCGCGCCGAAAGCCGGCTGCTCGGCGTCGAGACCCTGGGCGCGCTGCGCAGCCTGCGCACAGGCCAGCGCTTCCCCGTCGCGGACTTCCGGCTCGCGTGGAGCCGGCTCCTGCGCTGTCAGCCGCACGACTCGATCTGCGGCTGCTCGTGCGACGAGGTCCACCGCGACATGCTCGTTCGCTACGAGCTCCTGGAGAGGACAATCACCGTCCTCGCGCGTCGGGCGCTCGCGGCACTCCAAACCGAAACGCACGACACGGATCGGGTCGCGGCTCGGGTCGGGGTCGGGGTCGTGAACGTGCTGCCCGAGCGCCGGCGCGGGCTGATCGAGGTGGCGGGGATGGAGCCGGTGGTGGTCGAGCTCGACGGCTTCAGCGCGCGTACCGTCGAGCTGGCGCCGGCCGACCCGGAATCCCACGACCCACCTGACGGCGGCGCGATCGAGAACGAACGCTTCCGCGTGGAGGCGGGCGACGACGGCACGCTCACGGTCATCGACAAGCACACCGGGCGACGTTTCGATCAGCTGCACAGGCTCGAGGACGAGCTTGACACGGGCGACCTCTACAACTTCTGCCCGATCGAGGGCGTCCCGCCGTGGCGGTGCGACCGCGCGGAGGCGCGGGTGCTCCGGGCCGGCCCCACCGTGCGGGAGCTCGAGCTGCGGTTCGTCACCGAACGCCCCGCGGGACTCGACGGCGAGCTGCGCCCGGAAGCAGAACTTCGCCCGCTCACCGTGACAACCGTCGTGCGGCTCGTCGAGGGGCTCGGGCGCATCGAGTTCCGCACGACGCTGGAGAACGCGACGCGGGACCACCGCCTTCGCGTCGTGTTCCCGGTCCCTGGCGCGCCGTCCGAGGCGCGCGCCGAGGGCCAGTTCGCGCTCGTCAACCGACCGCTCGAGACCCCGGCGCCGCGCACGCAATGGGTGGAACCACCCGACCCGACACAGCACACGCTCGGCGCGGTGGCACTCGGTCCGCTCGCGCTTCTCACGAACGGGCTACCCGAGTACGAGGCGCGCACAGCGCCAGACGGCAACGAGCTGTGCCTAACGCTGCTCCGCGCCGTCGGGTTGATCTCACGGCCGTCGGGCGCGATCGCCACCCGCCCGCTCAGCGCCGGTCCGCAGCTCGCGACGCCCGAGGGCCAGTGCCTCGGAACTCATGAGCTCGAGTACGCGCTGCTGACCGACGCGGATGGACTCGACGCCGTCGCGCTCCTGCGCGCATCGCAGGACTACCGGCTCGGGTTCCTCGTCGATCCGCACGACGACGGCGCGCACCTCGATTCACCGGTGTCGGTCGAGGGCGACGTGGTGTTCTCTTGCCTGAAGGGTGCCGAGGACGGGAACGGTCTGATCATGCGCTGCTTCAACCCGGCCGACGCCGCGGCGAGCGTGCGCATCACGGGCCCGGTGACGGTTTCGCGCGTGCGTCTCGACGAGACGAAGGACGACGTCGTGCGCGAGCCGACCCGCGACGGGACGTTCGCGCTCGGCGGTGGTCAGATCGGCACGTTTCGCCTGCTCCCGGCGCCGTGAATACGTCCACTCCGTACTAGCGCACGAACTCGAACGATCGTCCAGACTGCACCCGATGCTTGCCCTGCGGTGTATCTTGCTTGTGTCGCATAGTGGGCGGCACACACGTTTGTAGGGGGACAGTGATGAGCGCAGTCAGACGGCGGCTTGGCGGCCTGGCGACGTTGGTCGCGGTCGGCGCCGCGGCCGCGATTGCCATGCCCGTCTCGGCCGCACAGGCCGACATCATCAATCTCGATGCGTGCAGCATCGCGTCGCTCAGCCAGCCGTTCGCGCCGTGGCTCGACCCGTCGTCGTACGAGCTCGCCCCGGGTGGGGACTTCGAGAGCGCGGCGTGGAGCCTCAACGGTGGTGCGCAGCGCGTGCCCGGAAGCGAGCCGTTCGCCGGCACCGGCACGCTCGGCTCCTGGTCGCTGTCGCTGCCGGCCGGCGCGTCGGCGCAGTCCCCCGCAACGTGCGTCGACGCGGCATACCCGACGATCCGCTTCTTCACCTCCGGCACCGGCCTCGTCGCGGTCAGCGTGGTGTACAGAAACATCACGATCCCCGCGGGCGTTGCTCTCGCCACCGGTGACTGGGCGCCGTCTCTGGTGGCGCTCACCGACTCCGCGCTCGTCGCGGCGGCCAGCGATGGGAGCGCCCAGGTTTCCATCCAGCTGACCGGGATCCTGGGCGACGTGCGCGTCGACGACGTGTTCGTCGATCCGTGGAATAGGAGTTGATTAGGCGGCTGGAGCTCCGGACCGGATGCTGATCGACTCCTACGAGAGCCCAGCCGCCCAAAGCCTCCTTCGCCTGGGCCGCGAGCGTCACGACGACGGCGGCCGCGCACAACGCCTGTTGAGAACGGAGGCGGCCGGAGCCGCCGTCTTCATCGTGGCCGCGGTGCTTCTCGCTGCGCTTGCCACGTCGGCGCGCCACTTCTCGCTCCCGGCGCTGGCCGTGATGATGGTCACCTACGTCATCGCCCGGCGCGTGCAGTACCCGGTCGGCAGCGCATGGACCGCGCCGACGCAGCTCGTGTTCGTTCCGATGCTGTTCGTCCTGCCGATGCCGTTCGTGCCGCTGGTCGTCGCGGCGTGCTCGGTCCTCGAGCGCTTACCCAAGGTGGCTCGCGGTCATCTCGGACCGACACGGCTACTCGCCGCCGTGGGCGACAGCTTCTACGCGCTGGGGCCGGCACTGGTGCTCGTGCTGGCGCATGGCCAGACGTTCGCGTGGCACCACTGGCCGCTGTATATCGCCGCGTTCGCCGCCCAGATCGCGTTCGACGCGGGCGCGGGCCTCACCCGCACATGGTTCGCGGAAGGAGTGCGTCCCTCCGGGCAGCTGCCGATGCTGTGGCTCTACGCCACCGACGCCAGCCTTTCCTGCGTGGGGCTGCTGATCGCCGCATCGGCGGCCGGACGGCCGGGCCTGGTGCTGCTCGCCCTCCCGCTCATCGGCTTGATGGGGCTGCTCGGGCGTGAGCGCAGGCAGCGCCTGGAGTACTCGCTCGCACTGACCAGCGCGTACCGGCGCACGTCGACGCTCCTATCCGATTCGCAGGGACTGACCCAAGATCTCCAGACGCAGTCAGAAGAGCTCCGCCAGACCAACGACGAGCTGCACGAGAAGGCCCGCCTGCTCGCCCAGCAGAACCGGGACATCGAGATCAAGAACGAGGAGATCGAGTTGGCTCGCCGCGGCCTCGAGGAGAAGGCGGCGCAGCTTGCCCTGGCCTCCAAGTACAAGTCGGAGTTCCTGGCCAACGTTTCCCACGAGTTGCGCACGCCGCTCAACTCGATGCTGCTCCTGTCACGCCTGCTGGCCGAGAACGAGAGCCGTACGCTGTCCGAGCGCGAGGTCGAGTTCGCCCGCACGATCAGCTCCGCCGGTGAGGACCTGCTGGCGCTTATCAACGACATCCTCGATCTCTCAAAGGTTGAAGCGGGTCGCATGGAGCTCGACCTGGTCCCGGTCTCACTGGCCGACGTCTGCGCCGATGTCGAGCGCGCCTTCCGCCCGCTGGCCAACGACAAGGGGTTGTCGTTCGCGATCGAGCTCGATCCGGTGCTCCCGCCGTCGATCGTCTCCGATCAGCAGCGCCTCGGTCAGGTGCTGGGGAACCTGCTCGCCAACGCCTTCAAGTTCACGCAGGAGGGTGGCGTGAGACTGTCGATCGGCTACCCGGTCAGCGACCGGACGAGTCTCCACAGCGACCTGCTGCGCGAAGCCGACCGGGTGATCGCGTTCACGGTCACCGACACGGGCATCGGTATTCCCGACGACAAGCTCAAGGCGATCTTCGAGGCGTTCCAGCAGGCTGACGGGTCCACGTCACGCAAATACGGCGGCACGGGGCTTGGCCTTTCCATCTCGCGCGAGATCGCCCACCTCCTGGGTGCAGAGATCCAGGTGGAATCCGTCCTCGGCCTGGGCAGCCGGTTCTCGTTGCTGATGCCCGCGGCGCCGCGGTCGGCATGGCGCGCGGTGGACCCGACGGCGGCAGGCCCCACGGGCGTGGACATGGAGGGGGCTGGCGGGGACGTGGTCCTCGACGACGCCGACGCGATCCGTCCAGCCGATCGCGTGCTGCTCATCGTCGACTCGGACGGCGACCGGGCTCGCGCGATGGTCGAGATCGCGCACCGGCGCGGGGAGAAGGCGATCGTCGTGCGCGAGACCACGGCCCCGCTCGATCTGGTGCGGACGCATCTGCCCGAGGCGGTGTTGCTGGCCGGAGACGCCGGTCGCGTCGAGGCCGGGCTGACCGAGCTCAAGCGCCACGCGGACACGCGTCACGTGCCGGTCGTCGCGATCGGGGGACAGGCGGCCCGCCTGCCGGCGCTGCGCCTGGGCGCCGCTGCGTTCGTCGAGCGCTCGCTGGACGGTGAGGCGCTCGACCGGGCGCTCGCGCGCGTCGATGCGCTGACCGAGACGCGGGTCCGGCGCTTGGTACTGCTCGCCGGCCCGGACGACGTCGAGCAACTCGCGACCGTGCTCCGGAGCATCGACGACGTCGATGTGATTTCCGTCGATCCGGGTGACGGGACGGTGACGCTCCGAGCCGCGCCCTACGATCTGGCGGTGATCGCTCTCGACGGGCGTGAGGTGGACGCGTTCACCACGCTGCGAGAGCTCGTGACCGATGAGGCCCTGCGCGACGTCCCGCTGATCGCCTACGTGCCACGCGAGCTGAGCAAGGTCCAGCGGGCACGACTCGATGCCCTGGCCAAAGCCGCGGTCGTCGCCGTCGTCGACTCGCCCGAGCTTCTGGCCGACCGGGCGACGCTGTTCCTGCACCGCGCGCAGGCGACGCTGCCCGCGTCGATGCGCGACCTGCTCGATCACCTGCGGACCGGTGACACGTCGTTGCACGGAAAGAAGGTGCTCGTGATCGACGACGACATCCGTAGCGCCTTTGCGCTGACCTCGGTGCTCGAGCAGCACGAAGTCAAGGTCGTCTACGCCGAGAACGGACGCGAAGGGCTCGAGCGCCTCCAGCAGCACGCCAACACCGACCTGGTCCTGCTCGACATCATGATGCCCGAGTTGGATGGGTACCAGACCGCCGAGGCGATCCGAGCGATGTCGCGCTTCGCGGACCTGCCGATCATCGCGCTGACCGCCAAGGCGATGAAGGACGATCGGGACAAGGTGATCGCCGCCGGCGCATCGGACTACATCGCCAAGCCGGTCGACGTCGACCGGCTGCTCTCGATGATGCGCGCCTGGCTCGTTCGGGACTAACAGCGCCTCCGGCACAATCAACGGCTGTGGGATGCGATTGGCTGCTCGTCGACGGCTCGAGCCTGATCTTCCGCGCGTTCTACGGATCGCGTGACAAGCCGCCGGCGCCCAACGGGCGGCAAGCGAACGCGATCGAGGGCTTCATCGAGCGACTGGCTCGCCTGATCATCCAGCGACGGCCGACGCAGCTCGCGGTGGCGGACGATCAGTCGTGGCGGCCGGACTGGCGCGTCGAGCGGATCCCGACCTACAAGTCCCACCGGGTGGCCGAGCCGGTCCCCCCCGGACTCGAGCCGCAGATCCCCGTGATCCGCGACCTGCTCGGCGCGATCGGGATCGACATGGTCGGCGTGCCCGACCACGAGGCCGAGGACGTGATCGCCACGTGGTGCCGGCTGGCTCCGGGGACGATTGAGATCTCGAGCGGCGACCGCGACCTGTTCGCGCTGGTCGAGGACCCCCGCGTGCGCGTCCTCTACCCGGAGAAGGCCGGGCTCGCGGTAATCGATGAGGCCGAGGTGACCCGCCGTTACGGCATCCCGGGACGCCGCTACGCCGACTTCGCGATGTTGCGCGGTGACCCGTCCGACGGGCTTCCCGGTCTCCGGGGGGTCGGCGCCGTCACGGCCGCGGGCATGATCCGTCGCCACGGCGACATCGCCGGCATCCTCCGCGAACGCGAGCTGAGCGATGCCGACCGGCAATACCTCGAGAACGCGATGAGCGTGGTCCCGCCGGTCGCCGATCTGCCCATCGCGCTGCCGGCCGGCCGGCGAGACGCATATCCCACCGACGCCACCGGGCTCGAGTCGCTCGCTACCGAGTACGGCGTGATCCAGGCCTGCGCGCGCCTCGTGTCCGCCGTTTCGGGACTCAGGCCGCGCCGCGCTCGATCATCACCGACGTCGCCTTGACCACCGCAGTGGCGGTCACGCCGGCGGTCAATCCGAGCTCTTCGACCGAGTCGCGGGTGATGGCCGCCGTCACGAGGAACGGCCCCGCCTCGAGCTCCACGAGAGCCATGACGCCGTCGCACTCGACCGAGAGCACGACGCCCGTGAAGCGGTTGCGGGCCGAGCGTTCGCTGCCCGTCCGGTGGCGCGTCGGACGCGAAGTGAGGCGGTTGATCTCGGAGGCGGGAACCAGACGGCGGTTGCGGGCGTCGCGCGTCGTCTTGATCTGGCCCTTCCGGTCCCACCGTCGCAGCGTGTCGACGCTCACCCCGAGCGCCGTCGCCGCCTCGCCGAGAGAGAGCTCGTCAGCCATGTGACCCGAGACGGTACATGGCGGCAGATTCCGTTGAATGGTCGGCGGCGCCTGACGGCGGCGCCTTAGACGGCAGTCGAGCCTGGGGTCCCGCACGAGCTGAGCCCATAGCTCGTGGCGAGCGAGTAGACAGGACTTGACCCGAGCGCCGCCTCCGCGTTCGACACGGCGTCCTGGTCGCCGCCGCGAGCCGCCGCGAGGAGCTGACGGTATTCCGTGACGGTGTTCTTCAGGGCGGCGAAGTATCGGTCGAGCGTCGCGCGGGCGCGCGCGGTGTCGGGTGGTCGACGGAGCCCTTGCAGCTCCGAGACCTCGGATTCGAGCACCGGGACGAACCGGGCGAGATAGTCCGGCAGCGCCGCGCCAGGGGTGATCGAGCGCGCCTGGCGCAGCGCGCCGGCACAGATCGCATCGGCGCGCGTGACGAAGTCCTGTCTCGTGTAGGCGCTGCCGCCGCAGCCCGCCACGAGCGCGCCGAACGCCACCGCGCAGATCAAGGCCAGAGTGATGCGTCGCGTGCCCCGCACGTTCGGGAGCGTAACGCGAGCCCGGCCGGCCGCCCGGCCCCCGGTAAGCCTTGCCTATGCATTGCCTATATGCTGGCGCGATGCGAAAAACCCTTTCAATCCTTCGTCATCGCGCACGGCCGGGTGCGCACGGTGGCGCCGGCGCGCTGCGCCGGCCTTTGGCCCTACCGCTGCTCGGCTTGCTGACGGCTGGGATGTTGTTGCTGGCCCCAGCGCTCGCGCACGCGGCGACCACGCTCACCGTGGTCGGCACCAGCGACGTGAACGACTCGGGCCTGATACCGAACTTGATCAAGCCGGAGTTCCAGGCGGCATACCCGGCTTACACACTCAACTATGTGCCGTCCGCCACCGGGCAGGCCATCCAGAGCGCTGAGAACGGCAACGGCAGCCCGAGTGCGCTGATCGTGCACGCCGCCTCCCTCGAGAATCAGTTCGTCGCGGGCGGCTTCTCGTACAACAACCAGTACGGCAACGCGATCTTCACCAACGACTTCGTGCTCGCCGGACCGAACGCGGATCCCGCCGGCGTCGGGGCGGCCGGAGCCAACAACATCGCCCAGGCGTTCGCTGACGTCGCGACCGCGGGTGCGGCGGGTACGGTCAGTTTCTACACCCGCGGCGGGACGAACACCGCCTCCGGTACAACCGTCGAGGAGCACGAGATCTGGGCGCTGGTGCAGAGCTCGGGCCTCCAGCCGGCCAGCCTGTCGCTGTGCACGGTGAGCGCGGCAGACGGCGGCGGTATGTCCCCCACGGTCCCCGCCTTCAACAACCAGCCGTGCCCGGACAGTGGCACCGTGCTTCAGGGCGATGCGCCGAACTGGTACTGGGTCAACGGCGGCAGCCAGAGCGCGAACGTGATTGCGGCGAACGCGTGCACGGCGAGTCCGCACAGCAGCCCGAACACGTGCTACGTGCTCACCGACCGCGGCACTTACGACTACCTGTCCTCCGGGACGGATCCGCTCGGCACGGTCCCGAACCTCAAGATCGTGACGCGCGGTCCCCAGAGTGCATCGGCGCCGGGTGGCGTGGACGCACTGATCAACTACTTCCACGTCTACATCATCAACCCGAACAAGCCCGGTGAGAACGTGAATGTCCAGGGCGCCCAGGACTTCGTGAACTTCCTCACCTCGCCCGCGTTCCAGGCGCAGCTGAAGAACTACCTGGCGAAGACAAGCGACCCGGCTGGACCCCCGTTCGTGGCCGATGCGTCGCCTGATTTGACCGTGTCGGGATTCCCGAAGACGTACCACGCGAACAAGCAGGCGACGATCACCGGGACGCTTACCAACGCGGAGCCTGGATACCCGGCGCTGGCCGGCAAGACCGTCACGATCGACGAGGTTAAGGGAGCGCTGGACATCCCCGTGGCCAGCGGGACGACGGACTCCAACGGTCACTACAGCATCAGGCTCACCCTGCCGGCGTCCGGCTCGTATGAGGTCACCACGTCTCAGATCTCGCAGATCGAGAACGCGGCGCTCAACCCTGTGTACGGCGACCTCCTGTCGCCGGCTGCCACGGCCTCGGTCAGCGTCACTGTTGACAGTGCGACGTCGAACCTGAAGGTCCTCTCGCAGGGCGGGAAGGCGCTGGTTCTCGGCACGGTCAAGCCCGGCACGCTTCACCAGAAGGCAACGGTGACCGTGCTGGCTCGCGCCGTGGGCAAGAAGGGCGCGTTCAAGAAGGTCGGCTCGGATCGCTTGGCCACTAACCAGGGCAACTTCGCCGTGTCTGTTCGGCTCGCCGCCGGCAAGTGGCAGGTCAAGGTGAAGTTCTCGGATCCCGGCCAGGTGGTCGCGGCCAGCTCGGGGACGGCCACGGTGACGATCGCCGGCAAGCCCGCCTCGAGCGTCCGTCTGAGCTCGGCCAAGCAGAAGAACGGCAGCCTGACCGTGGGCGGATCGGCGAGCCCGGCCGGAGCATCGGGTTCGAAGGTCGAGCTGCTCGGCCTGAACACGACGCCCGGTGCCCCGACGCGCTTCAAGGTCCTCGGTACCGCGAGGCTCGGGTCTGGCAAGACGAAGTTCACCCTGCACGCCAAGCCCAAGCGCGGCGTCATCTGGGTGCTCCAGCTCGAGTACCTCCCGGCTGGACAAACGTCGAGCTTCTCGGGACTGAGAACGATCGACGTAAAGTAGGCCCGTGACGCGCAGACGAACTCGCGCGAACGAACATCGACGGCCGGTCGACCGCCGCCCCGGGAGCTTTCCGGGGCGGCGGCTCGCTTTGGGCGTCGCGGTGGTGCTCGGCGCGCTCGGCCTTCCGGCCGCCGTCGCGGGCGCCGACGCAAGCTCAAACGTGCTCGTGACCGCGACGGTCTACACATCGAGCGGGACGACCACCGACGACGTGACGGTCGCCGGGCTCGAGGCCAATCCAGGCCAGTGCCCCACCTACCCGGGCGGGAGCATGAACGAGCTTGGCCGGCAGGGGTTTGTGGACGTGACGCTCCCGGCGAACAACACCTGGTCGCTGCCGACGATTCTGGGCTGCCTGCAAACCCCGATCCCGCCGAGCTCCGTCAAGGGGATCACGGTGATCGGAGACGACGGATCCCCCGAGGAGGGAGCCGATTCCCAGCTGACGCCGGCTGATCTCGCATCCCCGAGCGACTTCAACAGCTCTTCGGAGTATCCGGTCCTCGAGGCGGCCGGCTCCGAGAACCAGTACGACCGGCCATGGCGCGGCAGTTCACAGGGGCAGACCGACGAGGACTTCCTCGACGAGGTGCAGTCGAGCCAGAACGGCCAGCCCGCCCCGATCTCGATCGAGGTGTTCGAGG
>DATBYI010000592.1:0-3517 GCA_036513815.1 Solirubrobacteraceae bacterium | reverse complement strand
TCACGCTCCCGGGACGCCCCAGACACTCCCGTGGGTCACCGTCGGCGCCGTGATCGTGATCACGTCCTGGACCGTCGTGTCGCTCGTCTTCTACCTCTATCTCACCGAGCTCGCGTCCTACCAGTCCGTTTTCGGAAACCTCGCCGCCATCATCGTCGCGATGGCCTATCTCTACATGTCCACGACCGTATTCCTGTTCGGCACCCAGCTCGATGCCATCATCCGCGCGCGGGCGACCGGGACGTCGTCAGGCGCTGCCCTTGAGTCGAGATAGTCAGAGGCGGCCCCGTGCTTCGCCGCTAAACGATGCGCTCGATCGTGAGTCGGCGGGTGCCGCTGGGAACGGTGACCTCGACCGTGGTTCCGGCAGAATGGTCGAGCAGGGCCTTGCCGATGGGGGATTGCACCGAGAGCTTGCCGCTCGCGCGGTCGGCCTCCGTGGCGCCGACGATGGTCCACGTATGGACCTCGCCTGTGCCCTCGTCGCGGACCTCGGCGGAGCGACCGAAGGCAAATACCGGTCCGGACCCTTCCGCGGTAGGAACGACCACGGCATCGCGCCGCCGTTGCCGGAGACGGAGGATCCGCGTCTCCAAGTGCGCCTGGTCCTCCTTGGCAGCGTGATACTCGCCGTTCTCTTTGAGATCGCCGTGGGCGCGGGCGATGCGGATCCGATCCGCGATTGCTCGGCGCCCGACCGTCTCGAGCTCCGCGAGCTCCGCTTTGAGAGCCTCCAGGCCCTCCTCGGTAATCGGTTCTCCGTCGTTCTCGGGGGCGCTCATCTCAGCATTCTCGCGCGTCCGGCCCGCCGGCGGTGCCGACAGGCCCACCGGCGTGCTCAGTCGGGTGCTACGCGGCGGCTGCGGGTGGTCGGTCCGCACTCTCCCCGGATCAGCTCGCGACGCAGGTCCCGGCGCGCGCGGTGATGCAGCCCGTGGATCGAGGACTCGGTGCGCCCCATGCGAGCGGCGATCTCAGCCGGGGATAGGCCGACCAAGTTGCGCAACACGACGACCTCGCGCTGATCCTCGGGTAGCGTCTCCAGCGCCTGCTCGAGTCCCCTCCGTCGGTCGTGGCTCGAGTCATCGGCCGGACGCGAGCGGTCGATGACCTCTTCGCAAGCCAACGGACGGCGCTGGCGTAGCGAATCCATCGCCACGTTGTGCGCCACGCGGAGGATCCACGCGGTGAACGGGACCTGGCGAGGCTCGTACTTGTCGATCACCGAGATCAGCTTCAGGAACACGGTCTGGGTGACGTCCTCGGCCTCGTGGGCATCACGCACGAGGCTCAGCACGTAACCGTAGATGTTGTTCTTGTAGCGGAGGTACAGGAAGCGGATGGCGTCCATGTCGCCCGCCTGGGCCCGGGCCACTGCCCGCGCCACCGCGGGCTCCAGGTCGTTCCTTACGGCCGGGGCGGCACGAAAGCCATGTGACGCCGCCGTCTCGCTGTCGTGAGAACGTCCACGCCCCCGTGCAGCCCTACGTCCAGCATTTTTCTCAGTCATTCAAACAATCCTCTGCTGCGACAATCCGCTAGGCCGCACCGCCCGGCAGATCTAGGTTGTGGAAGTCCGCCTCGAGGCGGACTGCCGTCTCGAGGTCCAATGGCCTCCGAGCGGTCTGCCGACCGTCTCGAACGCTTGTCCATGTATCGGCAGCTCTGCTCTGCGGTCCAGGAAGAGTTGTCGAAGAAGTACGGTTCCCGGGATCGAGGTGCCGTCCAAGATCAAGCGGAAGCCAGACCGGCTTCGCGGACCCGCGGTCGCGGCGGTACTTGCAGCTGCGGCTTTGGCGGTTGCTTGTGCCGGCGCCTCTGGCGCTCTCCCTCGCTCCGAAGTGGGTCCGGCCGGCGGAGCCTCGGCTCAGCACGCTGATCCGGCGTCGGCCTGCGCGGCCAAGCGGCCAGTCGTGGTACTCGATCCGGGACATTCAGGCGGCCCGAACTTCGACTCCACCGCCGAGGTCGACGCCCGCAGGCCGGTGACCGCCCTCGGCATCACGTTTCACCCGATCGATATCGACGGCTCCGGGATCATGTCGATCGACAACGGTGGGGCGCCGGGTGAACTCGTCACCATGTGGCGCGCGGCGCTTCGGATCCAGAAGGTTCTGCGCTCCGCGGGCTACGTCGTCGACCTCACGAAGTCGAGCGCCACCGAGAACGTGGGGCTGCTCGAGCGGGTTCGAGAGGCCATCGACGACCACGCGACCATCGCGGTCAGCCTCCACTACACCGGCGGAATTCCCTTTGGCGAGGCCAACGCCCACTTCGGCGTCACTCCCCAACAGATGGGCCGCTACCGCACCAACGTCTCAAACGGGGACACCATCCGCTTCACCGACGCGCGCGTCGCAGCCGAGTCGGAGCGGGATGCCAAGATCATCCAGCGGGTCCGCGCCTCCGCTGGCGACGGGGTAGCCGTGGCTCCGCTCGACGAGAGCTTCCCCGAGTCCCGCGGCCTACCCGCCTACGGCAACATTTCGATCGTCCAGGTCGTTGACCAGCGGTTCCCGTGGATCTACAACGAGGATGGCGACATCGGGTTCAATTTCCACGCTTACACCGCCGGGATCGCCAACGGGATCGAGCGGGCCGTGCCGATCGCATCGTGCCTGCGGCCACACGCCTGAAGCGCGACCACCGCGGCGGAACCTCGGCCTCCAACTAGCGGCCCCGTCGCGCGAAGAACTCGGCCTCCTGCTGTCCCAGCGTCGTCGCCGCTGGCTCTCCGTGTAGGTATTCCGCCGCTATCGCACCCCAGTCCGCTCCGGCCCGGAGGTTGTGAAGAACGATCGCAACAACGCCGTGCATTCGCCGGATCAGGATCGACTCGGGCGGGACAGTGAACTGGTTGACCTGGTTCTTGATCGCGGACCGCTCGTCGCTGTCCGGCCGCTCGCGCTCGCCTTCGTGACGATGATCGCCATCGGCGAACCGACGATGCCCGGACACCGCATACCACTTGATCGCCCGCCGCATCAGCCTGAACGCGAACTCGGCCTCGACCGCGTCCGCCCGGGCGGCGGGTAGATAGCCGCTGGAGATCAACGCATCCTTCAGCTCGCCCGGATCGCTCTGACGAACAGCACGGGCAATCATCGCCTCCGCGGCCACGCGAGCGGGAGCGATATCGCGAAGCAACCCAAAGTCAAGAAAGCAAACGCGCCGGTCCGGACGTAGAAGGTAGTTGCCTGGGTGCGGGTCCCCGAGCGCGATCCGGTCGCGATACAGGAGCCCGAAGAAAAACCGGAACACGATCTCCCCATAGTGGTCGCGCTCGGACTCGGCGGCTCGGCGCACCACCTCAAACCGTTCTCCCTCGACATACTCCGAAACCAGCACCCGCCGGGTCGAAAGCTCCGTATGGACGCGCGGGACGTAGATGAACGGATGCCCCCGCATCAGCCGCTCGATCCGCCGCTGGTTCTGGGCCTCGAGCTCGTAGTCGAGCTCTTCCCCAATCCGCTCGCGCATCTCCGAAGCCATCGCCTTGGCATCCAGCCCGGGGGCA